>JAKRWB010000552.1 GCA_022353185.1 ANME-2 cluster archaeon
AAGAAGTATTAAATCTGCTTTCTCCTGAAGTGCCAGTGTTATGGATTCTGACTCTCCATCATCCAGAGTAACATTTATAGCTTTTTTGAGATCGATATCTTTTATTTGAATTGTTCGAATCCATAAAGCATTCTGGATATTTTGTGCATCATCTCGACCATTCCCTTCGATCACGCATTCTCTGTAAACCGATGGAGGGATTAATATTTCATGAAATATCTCCTCCAGAAGATATAGTTTGCCTATTTTGGAGACCGTTACATTACATGTTGGTATTATCAAACTAACCGCAGATGAACGCCGATAAACGCGGATACGCTGCCTGGAAATCTGCGTTCATCTGTGTTTATCTGCGGTTTTATCAAATTCACCAACACGAATTGTAACGGTCTCCTATTTTGGCAAGGTGGATCAATGGTGTTGAATTACACACTACTTTTAGCAAAAGTAAGATCCTCTCCCAGTTCTTTTTCTGTGTAATGACGTGGTATTTTCCTTTTGCCAAGTTCTTCTAAGAATTCCCATTTGTTCAAACCTGCTAACTTTCTTGCTTTTCCAAGTGATATCGCACCTTTTTGGTAGAGTGTGATAGCAAGTTCTATCTTTATTGTCTGTTCTAGTTCTGTCTTCGGGATCTTTATCGCAGTCAAAACGTCCCCTGGAATTTCAATGAGTTTCATCTATATTGTATTTATAATAACTTTAATTGATTTATATCATTCTATTCATTTTAAAACAACTGCATTCGAGTTACGCCTCGAAGGGAGTGCTGACATATCTCTGCTGTATTCCGATACATCCTTTATTGCTGAACTCGTAGCCCCCGTCGGCTTAATTTTGGCTGCACACGCACTGCAAATTGAGTACATTCTCGACCAGCCGCCGGTATAGCATAGCTTAGACCACATTTGAGCCCGGTGCGTCTCGATCATAGTGGGAGGGCGGCATGGCAGGAGTGTGACGGATGTGAGATGGAAATCACCAACAACAATTGCTTTCATTCGTTTGGACAGGATCAACAGGATAGATTGAAATGTTTTATCCTGTAAATCCTGTCTAATAATTACATAAAATATATATTTTCACAGCCATGAGCCCCGCCGGCAGCACCAACCAACACACGGGGCCGCCGCCCGCATATAGAGCACCCTGGCGCCGTCTGTCACAATATTTGGTAGTGTCCTATATTTCATGACCTGATGTCTTTATGTGTCTGGGACTTGAAAATCATAGCTTTGCCTCTGAGAC
>JAKRWB010000553.1 GCA_022353185.1 ANME-2 cluster archaeon
CACCTGAACTATGCGGTCCATCACCTTACGAACATATCGGTGATCATATCGGCATGACACCTTTTGTGTATCGATACGAATATAATGAAACTGGTATACCAGCCTCAGGGTTATTTTCTCTTTTTTCCTTCAATGCAACAGGATATGAGGACGAGTTCAGATGTATTAATATTAATGGTGGAGACGGAGAACTGATGGTGAGCGTATTATCAGACGGAGTGATGGAACTCATATCGGTAAAACCGTTAATGTACAATATTTCTGCAGACCTGAAACCACATAAGAATACCGGGATCCCCGCTTTTGAAGGAGTATATTCGATCTGTGCTCTTGTGCTTATTTACATCTTTTCAGGAAAAAGGCAATTAGGTTAGGTAAGAAAATGAGGAAGATCATATTATTTGGAACAGGAGCAATTGTGGTCTTAGTAGTCCTTGCAGGTCTATGGATGTATCATACCCATGAACTAAAAAAGGAAACATACAGCAGTACTTATTCGTATGATATCTCGATGCAGATCGATTCGGTTTTAACCAACGTTACACTGTTCCTGCCGCTGCCGGCACTGGATGGTGAATCAAAGATAGGTGACTCAATCAAGATGGGATGGGGTACCAGTGCTTCAAAGCCGGATGACTGGGAGTGCAGTATTGTGGACACTGAACATGGTGAAATGCTCAAGGTCAGTGCAGATAGGATTGCCCCTGTGTTTCGTTCTCTCCCTGTGCCTATAGAACCTGGTGAGGAGCCCAGGGAGACCGGGAAGGTCTCAGAAACATATTCAGAGACAACCCCGGTCTTGTGGCCTTTTGGGATCTCGGTCATTCTCCCCTCTGATTACGGGATCAACACAATAGACCCGCTGGAAAATGAGCCGATGCTATATCCCAGGCATTATATTTATGCAGATTATAAAACAGCACCTGATACCAAGGTCTCCCTTTATATCAGACTGGAGGGAAGGAACGAATGGTGGGTCTACGGATGGTCCGGCGATCAATACGGAGACAGTTTATTTATGACGTTATATGGAGAAAAGCATGGCTGGTATCAATTATCTGGTCCATATACCGAAGATGAGGGATATGTTATTTGAACTATCTGGTAAGAAATGAATATGAAATGGTGAGCATTTATTATAACTACAGATAAAAATAATGAAAAATAAAAACATTAGTCATAATGTGTAAAAATAAATATATTATAAGTGATAATGCTATTTTCTGAGATGAATTGAAGTAAATATTAGCTGAATGATACTTGAATCTCACTAAATACAGCACAAAAGCAGATAATCCAATCCAAAATAATAGACTAATCGCGGGGTAAAATGTAGCGAGCATTTCCCAATTTTCAAAACTTGAAGGAATTGCTATGCCAGCTACAAATCCAAACACTGCAGACAGAGCAGCCGGATAGATTGCGCTGTTTTGGGACCATGAAGCTGCTACCACAATTATGATGGGAATTGAATAATAAACTACAAACATTTGAGAAATCTCAAAAGATTCGATTACATATTGTAATGATATTAAATAAACAACACCTATCAAAATCGATCCAAAAATTACGGAATCATTATAGAATTTTCTATGTAAAAAGAATAATCCATATTATGTGAGATTGTC
>JAKRWB010000554.1 GCA_022353185.1 ANME-2 cluster archaeon
TAGGGCACGGCGCTCCCCTTGGCTAAGTACGTCTAAGCTCTCTAATGTATCTCTTCCCATTTCGTTTTTATTGCCTGAACCATCATCGAATTTGAAAACAATATTTGGCGTCTCTTTACCCAGTATAGCACTTTTTTTATTCGCAATAAGAACATCGAACGGAACGTCAAATCTGCGCTTAAAAATTTCAATGATACCTTCCCACTTTGATTGCTGTAAAACAGCTTCATCTTCAATTTGCCCAAGCTTAGCCTTATTCGAATGGTATGAAATTAATAAAGGATTGATTATCTCAGCGATTTTAAGAATATATGATTTCCATAGTTTTACTTTGAAATCATCAAGCGAACCAGATCCTAGTTCCACAATAATCTCGGGAGTATTTTCAAGACAATCATGAAAGCTTTTTCCGGATGCTTTTTTAGTCAATGAATCTTGAATTTTCTTTAACTTGGCATTCTCAATAATTGACTTCTTAGCCTTTTCTAGCTTGTCAAATAACTCCTGTTCACCGATTGGCTTGCTTTCGCCTTTCAAGTTAACCGTGTGTTCGGCTTCAAAAAACTGCTTGTCTTTAAGCATCTTTGCAACATCATCTGCCTTATGTAGATTAAAAACACCCCGCTTGAAATATGGGGATTTGTCAATAAGATCAGTATAGATTTTTGTATATTCGATTATGTTATTGATTACATCATTTTCTCTTAATATGCTTATTACATCGTCATTGAATATCGTATCGTATTTCACTGCTGAAAAATCATAATCGACTGTTTTGTCTTTACATAATTCCAAGCACTCAAAAAAATCATTTTTATTTAAATCTTTTACAATTCGTGCTTCAATATCATTCTTCTTGACACCAGACAGTTTGTTAAGTCTAACAATTACGGCGTTTTTATCTTTAAGAATCTGGCTATATATTTTGTCATATTCAGCCTTTTTCTCCTCGCTGACGAGTAATGTAGATATATCTTGTGCCTCGTACCGTGCTCGATATGGTTTTATTACGAAGATATCTTGAGGGGTCAAAGACGCCCCATCACAAGTGACCTTGCAAACTGGAGTTAAATTATGAACCTTTTCTCTAGGACTCTCTTCATTGCTTAAATCTAAAAATGTATTGGCGAAAGATGTTTTCATTACGCCGTTGCCCGCATAAATTGCAAAGGTATTGCGCTTTTGAATCTTATTTTTTACAGTGATATCAGTAAAATCAAATTCGTGAGTCAAACTGTTTATGCCATAACAGTTTTCAAGTACAACATTAAGTTTTTTCATGATTGCGCCACCTTGATTTTACCTGTAACCACATCATTAATCAGGGTTTTGCGCAGTTCTTTTAGTTTATCAATCTGGGTGTTGATGGTTTCGATAATGCTGTCAATGTGTGCGGTTTTGGTGTCGAGGTAATCGGTGATGGCTTTTTGTTCTGCCAATGATGGCATAGGTAAATTAAAAAGTCCAAGCTCTTTGGTTGATAGTTCAATAAATGTTGTACCTCTTCCCAATGCTTCAAGTTTTGATTTTGAAGATAATAAACTGTAATAAATATATAAATTATTTGTAACTTTGTGATTCAAAACTAATGTTTTGCAACCTTGGTTAGAACTTGCTTTTATTGAAAGTATGCCAATGTGCCCAATTGGTGCACGTCCAGAAATAACAACAGAACCAACTGGACAAATAGTCGCTCCACAACTTGCATAACCTTTTTCGGTAATTTTTCTTTTTGTATCCGTAATAAATTTTGTGTTTAACTTACCAAGGTCATCAGTGGTCACCCATGATAACTCACCATCCCAGTTTTCTGCAACACTACTCTTTGGTGTTGCACCATTGACTACTATGGACACTTCTTTAATGCGATTAATCTCCCAATGCTCCGGCACTTCCCCAATCCACTCAACCCCACTATATTTCATCGCCACGGTTTTATCCAAACCACGGGTGACGGTTTCGTTAATGAGGGATTGCTTGAGCTTGCCGTATTGGATCGCCTTTTGGGTGAGCAGGTCTATCTTGCGATCGAACTGTGCGGTTTTGGTGTCGAGGTAATTGGCTATGGCTTTTTGTTCGTGGAGAGGAGGAGTTAAAAAAGGTAATACCTTGATATCATCAAACTTCATTGTTGATCTTAAGCCACCCCCATACCAATAAAAAACTTTTGATATGTCATACGTGTGAAGAAGGTAATACGAAAAAAAAGGATTCATCCAATTCCTGAACTCTAAGCAGAGGTATGCAGAAGTGATAATACCGGTTTGTGTTACTAAGCCAACTCTAAGACTTTTTTTGTCATTTTGTAAATCAGTTAACCGCAAAATTATATTTCCATTATTTACTATTTGATACGTTTCAAAAGATGCAGGTAGCAGACCAAAGCTAGTGTTAAAATCTTTATTTTTTATTTTACCATAACTTAAAGAAAGTAAGTTTTTATTTTGCAATCCTATATTTTTACTTTTTTT
>JAKRWB010000555.1 GCA_022353185.1 ANME-2 cluster archaeon
TGAGGGACTGTGACAAGAAAATCATATATTGAATTGCAGAAATGCCACTCCTTCCATTTGGAGCGACCCTACTGTGACACTTATTATCAGTAATGAAATGGGTGGAGCCAACAGGACAATGTGGAAAAGTCTGGAAGTCTGATCCGGATTATTTGCTAGGGTAATAAATGCTATGAAGAAACGAAAGTTGAATCATCATAAGAGTCGTTAACGGCAACAAGCGAAAGCAGACTGTTCCACGCTTGAACCAAAAGGTACGGAATCAGACTATAACGGCTTTCCTCACGTTATGGGAAATGGACAAATGATTCCCGGCTTATAGATGGCTTCTAAGGCATTGGAAAATTATTCAATATATGAGACTTGGTAAACCCCATGAGTCCCCAATTATTTGGGTAGGAAGTTCGCGAGGACCGACGATGGCTCAGAGGGTAACGGAAATGGTAAAAAGCGAATGCCAGTCTGTAATGGACTGCTGTGACAAGAAGTTACATCATAAATTGCCTTGTGCTGCCCCTTCCGTTTGGGGTAATCCTACTGAGATATGCGTCAGTAGTAATGCTGGGGTGTAAGGCCCTCAGGACAATATGGAGAAATTTGACAGTCTAAATCAAACAATCTGTTAGGATAAAAACACCATGGAGAAACGAAAGTTGAATCATTGTAAGAGTCGTAACACAGAACAAGCGAAATGGACTGAAACGCTTGCACCAAAAGGTACGGAATCAGACCATAGTGGCTCGGATGACATTATGGGAAATGGACAAACGATTCCCGGCTTAAAGATGGCTCCTAAAGTGTTTGAAATTATTTATGATGTAGAACTTGGTAAGCCCTATGTGCTCCCGGAGTGCCCGGGTAATGACCTCGCAAGGGGAAATGATGGCTCAGAGGGTAGAGGACTTGGTAAAAAGCGAAAGGCAATTTGTAATGAGTTGTATAGAGGTTCAAGATTTGCCTTAACCCGAAAGGATGCTGACTTACCAGTGGTGTTCCATTGTATGAATGGAGGCAAACCTATAAATGTGAGATACTCAACGACGCTGTAAAGCGAGAGACTCACAGACGCTTAATGCGTTAATAGGCTGCAGACCGGAATTACAAAAGCAATTATCGAAATGATAACTGCTGCCCGATAAGGG
>JAKRWB010000556.1 GCA_022353185.1 ANME-2 cluster archaeon
AAATAGTCTGTGCATCATCTTCATCTGTCTATGGTGATACGCCAACATTACCGAAATCTGAAGATATGCCTGTTAACCCTTTATCACCGTATGCAATCACAAAAGCTACGGGGGAACTCTATTGAAAAGTCTTTGGAGATATCTATGGCCTGCAGTCCGTATCACTGCGATATTTTAATGTATTCGGACCAAGACAGGACCCGACTTCCCAGTATGCGGCCGTGATACCTAAATTCATTAATGCAATATTGAATGACGAACCGCCTGTAATCTACGGGGATGGGGAACAGAGCAGGGATTTCTCTTTTATCAAACATGTGGTGGATGCCAATATCCTGGCATGTGGATCGGATAAGACCGGCGTGTTCAATATAGCATGCGGCAGGCGGATAACTCTCAATCAACTGGTGGATCTTATCAATGAGATACTGGGGAAGGATATTGAACCTGAATACACTGATCCCAGACCAGGAGATATAAAGCATTCATTAGCCGATATCTCAAAAGCCAGTACATTCGGATATGAACCGAGGGTAACTTTAAAGAAGAATTAGAAGAAACAATAACGTGGTTTAGGGCACTATCTCAAAAACCAGTGATTTCAACAATTATATTAGACGCAGATTTACGCTGATTAACGCAGATGCAACCTTAAATCTGCGTAAATCTGCGTGACCTGCACGCCCTTCGGGCGTAGCAGGCACTCAACTCCGTAGGAGATGAGTGTATCAGCGTCTTGAAAATAACTGGAAAATGATACAGTGTCGTGACTTAGTAAAGAAAATTAACGTGGTGATTCTATGATCGAGTTCGAAACGCTTGTGGTAAAAATCCCGAAAGAGATGTTATTGGGAGTGAAAAAAGAAAAATTTGCACAAGACATGAAATTTTACACAGCGATGAGTCTGTATGAAGAGGATATCTTATCACTTGGCAAGGCTGCAGAACTGGCAGGGAAAAACAAAGATGAATTCATGGAAGCTTTATCAGAACATGGAAGAGATGTTATAAGATATTCAAAAGAGGAGCTGGATGAAGAGATAAAGTTTTTAAGGAGCGTCAGATGAAGGTTGTGTCTGATTCTTCTCCTCTGATTGCCCTGGCAAAAATTGGAAGTCTGGATATTTTAAGATATGATGTGGTTATTCCAAAGGCTGTGTTTTTTGAGATTACAATACCCCGTAAAGAATATATGAAAGATTTATATCAGTGGGGTGAAAATAAAATTGTTGAGGTAAAGAACAGAACCGCTGTTGAATACCTGGAACTGGTGATCGGTGGGGGCGAGGCTGAGACGATCGTACTGGCTGAAGAGATTAATGCTGATGCGGTGCTGATCGATGACCTGAAAGCCAGAAAAATAGCCATGCTCAGGGGATTGAACATTATTGGAACAATAGGTGTTCTTCTGGATGCAAAGGAGAGAGGGGACGTAGGTGAATTGAAGCTGGTGCTGGATATGTTGATCAAACAGAAAATCAGGATTAGTAAGGAACTTTATGATCATGTTCTGGAACTGGCTGGTGAGAAAGAATGATGTACCGGGTTCGGAGACTTTTTATTTTCTTGTGATTGAATTAGGAACTAGCCAGAATAAGTCATTCAATGTATAAATATTTCAATTGTTCAGGTTCAATCTCGTGTAAGAATTAACAATTTAAAATAAAAAGTATGACAGTCGAGATTTTTTAGAGTGTTGCCACTATGTCATTTTGTGCAAGAGAATATAATGTATTATTCGAATTTGATTTTAGCTCGATCTATAGGAGAAAATCCTTTCCATTCACCAGTTTTAAAACAACTTCTGTTAAAAAATGTAAATAAATTACAGCAGAAATTATATAAACCTTTATTAATTTTAAAAGATCTAGCTTGAGTGAAGATATCAGATATTAAAGAGAATAATTGCTCCATCACATTATTAGTTTCTGGTGTGAATCCTTTCTTTAATAATTTTTCATTTTGTGAATAGACTTTTTTGATGTAAGAAATTACCTTCTCAGATGCTTTTGATAACTCTATACTTGAGGCTATTTCTAAAATTTTCTGGTAGTATATCGTCGATTCAATAACTGTTTCAGCAACGATCAGATCTTTTGCAAGTCCATATAATTTTAATTCATCCAAAGGAATTTTATCGATATATTTAAATTCATCAAGATATTTCTTAGTGACATTTTTCAATTGATGGAAAACACAGAATGAATGCGAAACATTTGGAAAAATCTTTTCAACGGATCCAATAATTGCATCATCTTCATCAGAAACAATTTTCAAAATATCTTCCTCAGGTAGGCGATTCTTAATTCTGTTCATTAATGGTACTAATTCAATAAAACTTGGCATGCGATTGGTTATTTGGAAATCTAAAATAACTTTATCTTCTGTTGCTACAACATAAATCACTTTAT
>JAKRWB010000557.1 GCA_022353185.1 ANME-2 cluster archaeon
CCACGGCTAATAGAAACACAGGATAGCATATCCGCATGGGTGAGCCGGTACACTGAATCCGGACCGCTTGGCGTGACCCATGCAGGATAAGTGCTTTTCAACTTCCCAATTGTTTCTTTCCAGTCAAGTTTTTCAGAAACCTTGAGATGCAAGTGCAGGTGACTGCGCTCCCCTGTCACTTTTTCATCGATATTTTGTAGAAAACCTATATATTCCGAATCCGATTCATCAATCTCTTTTTCATCCTTTATTGCCAGTTTCTCGGCTTCTTCTTTAAAGAACGGAGCCAGGTTAACTTCACTTGAAGGTTTTGTCAGCAGTGATACTCCAAAGAAAGTAACTGCACTCAATGTTAAGCCTACTACAATCCCGTGATTCATGAGAATAGGACTGACGGTCTCAAGATACGGAGGGGTCATTGGAGGTGTCTTTGCCAGGTCGTACACAATAAGTGCTATCTGTGAGACCGCTCCGATGACCATCCCTGCAAAGGCGCCTTCCTTGGTAGCACGCTTCCAGTACAGACCACCCATGAGCGGGAAAAAGTACGATGCACTGGCGATAAATGTAGCTATATGGATAGCATCAATAATACTGTGGATGAAGAACGAAGCTACCGTTGCTGAAAATATGATTATCAGCACACTTACCCGGTTTACAACCAGCATCTGTTTCATTGTAGCATCAGGTTTTATGAACCTCTGGTATATATCCCGTGAAAGGCAGGAAGCCCCTGAAGTTGCAAAGGTATCAGCACATGACATTGCCGCTGCCGCAAGTCCTATTGCACTCAGTGCTATCACGAGTGGTGAAAAGCTTTCAACTATGAATCTCAAAAGTGCAGGTTCGGCCTCAGCCATTCCCATCGGAAATCCCATCTGGGCGATCTCGGGATATATACTATTAAGACCAATTGCGATAACAGCACATGCTGCAAATACCACTACTATAAGCATGGAACCAAGTACCATCCCATATTGTGCAGATTTCTTGTCCCGGGCAGCCCATACTCTCTGCCACTGGTCCTGCTCTGTCATCCAGCCAGGAATTATGGCGATTATGAATATCAGCACCATAGGAATCCCAATTGATATAGGGTTCCACCATGTGGAATCAACATTCCCGAACAATTCAGACACAGTAATAGCAGGTACATCAACCGCACCTGATGTGGCAGCACCCACCGCCAAAACGGCCATTGCAATGGTGAATATGGCCAGGAAAGTGAACTGGATAACATCGGTCCAGACCACTGCTGATAGTCCGCCCAATGTCACATATGCAGATACTGCCAATGCGACAATAAGCGCTGCATACAATGGGTTTAGACCATAGAATACCTCAAGCACAAGAGCCAGTCCTTTGATGTCTGCTACTGCGAACAATATCATAACGATTGCTATAATTATTCCCAGAGGAGCCCGCATGGCACTGCTGTATCTCTGCTCAAGGAGTTCCGGCTGGGTGATAGCAGGCAGGTTCTTTATCCTTCCAACCAGCAATGCAATGATAAGCAGTGCCAGTATGTTCGGGGCAACAAAACCCCATATCGAACCCATTCCAAGGAGCATGTAGAACCCAATAACTGCAAGTATCCCACCTGCTGTAAGCCATGAAGCAGCTGCTGAAAAACCAATAGCTTTTGGACCGATCTCTCTTCCTGCAAGCCAAAAATCAGTGACTGACTTCTGCTTTTTTGTAAAATACCATCCAATACTTACAAGCCCTAATAGATAAACTGCAAGTAAAATTAAAAATATTTGATAGCCATCCATAATAAATAACACCTGAATTTTGTTTAACCAAAACAGCATACATATATTTATAAGTACTATTTATAAATACTTAACTTGATTTTGTTAAATTAAAACGGAGGATAACAAATGGCTCGATACTCAATAGACGAGTTTATTGACTCAACAGGACAGCGCGACCTTGGAGAAGGCACATTCGAACTGGAACGGGACCGGATGCTTGAGGTCAATCTTGAGGGGATGGTCTGGTCAAAGATGGGGTCGATGGTTGCATACCGGGGAAATATAAAATTCACCCGGGAAGGTGTGCTTGAACATGGAATCGGCAAAATGCTGAAAAAAGCCGTCACCGGGGAAGGAGTACGCCTGACAAAAGCAGAAGGTTCAGGTAAATTGTACCTGGCAGACAGTGGTAAGAAGATATCTATCATCAATCTGGATAACCAGTCCATTTTTGTCAACGGCAACGACTTGCTTGCATTCGAGGAGTCGATCAATTGGGATATAAAAATGCTAAAAAAAGTTGCAGGTTTAATGGCTGGCGGACTTTTCAATGTAAAACTTGAAGGGACAGGCATGGTTGCTATAACCACACACTACGACCCATTGACACTCAGGGTAACACCCGAAAATCCAGTATTTACCGACCCCAATGCCACGGTGGCATGGTCAGGTAACCTTCAACCAGACCTGAAAACCGATGTTTCACTAAAGACATTCGTAGGACGCAGTAGCGGAGAGTCTTTGCAGATGGCCTTCAAGGGAGAAGGTTTCGTGGTCATCCAGCCATATGAAGAAGTATATTTACAGCAGACGGCATAAGGAAAAAAAGGCATTCATTTACAAATACCTCTTGAATATATGAGTCTTAATAGTCCAGACTATCTTTGGTAACTCACTTTCCGCAGGTCAAATGAATATTCGTATTATTTTTCCTGATAGCGATTTCAAAAATTCTTTTGTAGATACCTGCCAAAAGTGAGTGGCAACTTATTAATCTATCAAATTACAATTAAGAAGT
>JAKRWB010000558.1 GCA_022353185.1 ANME-2 cluster archaeon
TAGTATTTTCGTCCATATACTATAATATAAGACATCACTACATATAAATATACTCAAGTTATTTCGTTACAGTCACTTAATACCAGTAATAGAAATTTGAATTTCATTATTACGATAACAAGTATCACCATTTTCTACTAATTTGAATTTCATTTTAGTCCCAAGTTCTGATGATTCTGTAATCAATATTATAGAAATGTTTGGCACGATTGGAAGTAAAAATAACAATTGCAAAATGTATTAAATTTTTTCTATTTTCCTTCTTGGGTATACCCCCTACGAAATGTAACGGAGCCTGTATTGTATTTTTGAAATTATTTATTCTTAATAAAACTCGTTCTTGATTTAAATTTTTGTTAAATTATTAGTGATAATTCGTCTGACTGAATTTTTAAATTTGTATATTTCATTTCTTAAATCAATGTCGAATATTTCATATTCATTTAACCCTAAATGTGGGTCTTCATCGTAACCATCTGAATTTGGAGGCTCTCCATTAAATTCTCTTCCGGTAGGATATGGTGAATTTGTATCTTCAAATTTTTCTAACTCACTAACCAGTTTGCGAATTTCAGAAAAAACCACACTCGGCACATATTTTCCTTCAAAAGATTCAGAAAAATGTTCGATTTTTTTATACAATTCTTTGTATGTTGAATTATTTATTATTTGTTGAAAATTCATCAAAGCCTTCTTTTTATCTTCATATAAAAGTTGGCTTTGAAGGTTTTTATCGGCTTGTTCTAATGCCTTATCTGCTTGTCCAATTGCTTTTCTATTGAAATACATTGAAATCGCAAGTGAAAGAGTGCCTGTTATTGTACCAATTATTCCAAGAATTAATTCTGGAGTAAATGCTGGAGTACTCATCAATTAACTCAATTACTTCATCAAATTTAATATCTTTTATTCATTGGCTTTGAATGTAATTTATTAAAGTTTTTTTTTGGTATATAAAGTATAATTTTCTCCTCAAATCTCAACTCACTAAAATATGATAAGGGGCCACCAGAAGAAAAAGAAAGTTTTGGAAGCAAATTATCTGATTGGAAACATCCGATGCTTAGCCATTGCTACAATTAATTTGCACCCGAAGGGTGCTTTCTTGTACATAGTTTGCACTATGGGACTACTTTTATTCCAACACTTTCGCAGTCCACATACGCTGGAGGTGGTTAAGCGGGCTGTGGATTCGGTGGATACGGGGTATCTTGATGGTGTTGTGGTAGATTATTATGACGAGGGTGGGGAGTGGTTTGGGCGGTGGTTTGTATGCTATTAAATTTATAAAACAAAGTTAAACACGACAAATGCATAAAATTAATAGGGAATACTAACATTTTAATTGAGTATAACACTCTCTGAGTATTAACGTTGCATAAAATGTGAAGAATAAAACACTCCTCGAAAGTTGGAACTGTTATGAATAAGATCGAAAAACAATTACAATTCGCAAGGCAAAATCTATTAGATTTTACAATGCGAAATCGACTTTTAAACTTTCGTCCCACAAAAGCTCGGACAATTAAAATAATAGATGAAATCCCAACAGAAGTTTATAACATTTTAGTCTTGCAAGAAAAAAAGATGGAATTTCGTTCTGTAAAAAAGAAAATCGAAACAAATACTGAAGACAATGAGGATACATATACCGAAATAGCAGACCATACAGAAGATGAAGTGTCTAAACTCTGGGAATTGCCCACACCAGATGTTGAAGTTGCTGAACGGTACGTTGACCGTTTTCTTCAAACGTCTTTAGAAAGTGAAGATCTTCAGAAACGTTTGTTCTACATTAACCAACAATCAAAATCAGCATTTGAAGAACAGGGATATACAGTACTTTATCTTGCCTTGGGCTTTTTAGAATGGACTGAAGATTCCAACTCAGATCAACTTAGATCATCACCACTTATTCTTATTCCTGTGGAGTTAGAAAGAACAAAAGTCGGCAAATCTTTCAAGTTATATTGGACTGAAGAGGATATTTTCACCAATATTTCACTTCAAGCAAAGCTTTCTGAACAAGGAATCTTATTACCTGATTTTGAAATGCCTGATGGCAAAACAGGTATTGATCAGTATTTCAAATCAGTAGTCGATGAAATATCAAATATGCAAAATTGGCGGGTTGTATTAGACATATATTTAGATTTTTTCAGTTTTACTAAATTTGTTATGTATAAGGATCTTGATTCCAACGGTTGGCCTGAAGGTAAATCTCCTATAGACCATCCCCTAATCAAATCAATATTTGATCCTTCTGAAAAACAAGACTTGTCGGAGTTTTCTGAGGATGATGTTGATGAAAAACTCAATTTTTACAATCTGTACCATGTTATGGACGCTGACCCATCCCAAATAGCAGTGATTGAAGAAGTTAAGGCGGGTAAAAATTTGGTGGTAGAAGGACCACCCGGAACCGGAAAATCTCAGACAATTACGAATATTATTGCTGAACTTCTAGCAGATGGAAAATCGGTATTGTTTGTCAGTGAGAAGATGGCAGCCCTTGAAGTAGTAAAGAGTCGCC
Organism: ANME-2 cluster archaeon; assembly: GCA_022353185.1. Lineage (GTDB taxonomy): Archaea > Halobacteriota > Methanosarcinia > Methanosarcinales > Methanocomedenaceae > Methanocomedens_B. The sequence goes on from JAKRWB010000558.1 coordinate 2,534, forward strand.
TTGATCATGTGGGTCTTGGGGACTTCTGTCTAGAATTGCATAGCCGAAAATCAAATAAAAAAGAAGTACTTGCCGAACTTCAGCGTACTATATCTAAACCACCTCCAAAATCAATATCATTAGATAAAGACTTTGAAATTTTAAATTTACTCAAATTTGAACTTAATGACTATGTTAAGGCATTGAATGAACCATACGGAAATCTTGGGGAAAAACCATTTTCTTTATTTAATATGAAGGAAAAAGCAGTGTCTCATTTTGAAAAACTTGGCAGAGATATGCCTCGTATTAAATTATCTGATATAGAAAAATGCGATTATGCTACTTTGGAAAATACAAAATCAGAACTTACCAATTTGGCCGAAATATTACAAATTGTCAAACCTATTAGTAATCATCCTTGGAAAGGTTGCTCTCCTGATTCAGTATTACCGTCTGATGAAACTGAAATTGATTTTTTAATAAATGAATGTAACGCTTCTATTAATGACATTGAAGCGATTATTGAGAAAATTACAGAAATGTGTTCAATAAAGAGACCCGTTTCCTTAAAAGAGTTGGAACAAGCAATTTCCGCATCAAAAGTCATCGCAGCTTCGAAGCCGACTGATAAAGAAGTTTTATTAAGCTCAAAATGGAATGAACCGAGTCTTGAAGCTAATGAATTAATTCAAAAAATTGAGGAATATCACAAACTATGCATCCAAGTACTCAATACGTTTGAAAAAGATGCATTGACTCAAAACTTAGATTTGATAAAAGATTATCGAGAACTTTCTGCAAAATTCTTTATTACCAGATTTTTCAATAGCAAATTTAAGCAACTAAAGCAAGAAATATTTTCATTATATAATGGTGTACCACCCAAAAATAACAAGAAAATTATTTTAGATTTAAATGAACTTGAATATTGCCTCAAATTAAAGGGAGATATTAGATATTCAAATGAGGTGGGGCAAACCTTATTTGGTTCACACTGGCGAGCTGAAGAAAGCGATCCTGAAATGTTGCAATCATTTGCTGATTGGGTTGTTTCTTTTAGGCAGCAATTATTGAAAAAAGTATTTACTGAAGAAATCATTGACTTGGTTAGTTCCGGAATATCACGAGAAAATGTAGAACAGATTGTAGTCGATGTAATCGGAAAAGAAAAGCATTTTATCGAAATACGAGATCAATTAGGCAAGCGTATTGGCATTAATTATGAAATGATTTTTGGAGTTGAGTCTGAAAATGTATCTTTTGAAGATTTAACAAAGAGATTATATTTATGGAAATCTAATCTGCAAAAACTTCAAAGATGGGCACAATTCGCCATTCGTCGCAAATCTTGTCTAAAAACCATTGTAAATCCGATTGTTGAATTAATCGATTCCGATTTACTTGAACCAGAAGATATTATCCCTTGTTTTGAGGGAAATTTTGCTGATGATTTGCTTCACTGTGTTTTTATTGAAAGACCTGTTCTCGTAAATTTTGTGGGAGAACTTCATGAAAACAAGATTAAAAAGTTCATGGAACTTGATAGTGAATTGATAATTAAAAACCGACAAAGACTTGCTCACATGCTTTACCAAAAACAACCACATATTTCTGGTGGTGCATCCACGGGTTCTGAAGCTGGTATATTGTTGGGTGAATTTGGTCGCAAACGTAGACACATGCCAATTCGTAAGCTGATGACACTTACAGGAGGATTAATTCAAAAAATTAAACCATGTTTTATGATGAGTCCTTTGTCAATAGCTCAATTTCTTGATCCAAAAACTGCCAATTTCGATGTGGTTATATTTGATGAAGCCAGTCAAGTTAAACCAGAGGATGCGCTTGGTGCGCTTTTACGAGGAAATCAGGCTGTTGTTATTGGTGATACCAGACAGCTTCCACCCACCAGCTTCTTTGACCACATAGTAGAATCCGATGAAGAAAACGACCCCGAATTAGGTGCTCCAATTGCTGATATTGAAAGTATCCTCCATTTATGCAAAAGTAGTTTTATCACAAAAATCCTGCGATGGCATTATCGAAGTAGACATGAATCTTTAATTGCAGTTTCAAATCAAGAGTTCTATGATAATCGACTTGTAATTTATCCTTCACCTAATGATAAAACAGATCATCTTGGATTAAAATTCATACATTTACCAGATACTCTATACGACCGTGGTGGTAGTTCAGTAAATCGTGAAGAAGCAAGAACTGTAGCAAAAATGGCAATTGAACATTATCGAAATTATCCGAATAAGAGTCTTGGGATTGGTGCTTTTAATATAAGACAGCAACAAGCGATTCTTGAAGAAATTGAACTTCAAGTTCGTGAGCATCCAGAGATGGAGGACTTTATAAAAAGTGACAGATATGAACACTTTTTTGTAAAAAATCTGGAAACAATACAAGGTGATGAAAGAGATTTTATTTTTTTAAGCATTGGGTTTGGATTTGATAAATCTAAACGTTTGAGCCACAATTTTGGTCCAATCAACCGTGACGGCGGTGAGCGTCGTTTGAATGTGCTGATTACTCGCGCCCGAGAACAATGTGTTGTTTATTCGAATTTCCAAGCAAAAGATCTTTCGCTTGATGCAAATGCATCATTTGGTTTGAGAAGTCTAAAGGTATTTCTTGATTATGCCGAAAACAGGAATTTAATCAGCATGGAATCTATCAGTGAAGACGCAGACTCTCCATTTGAAGAATCAGTTTATGATTTTCTACGCGATAATGGCTATGAAGTCAGAAAACAGGTCGGTTGTGCAGGGTATAGAGTTGACCTTGGGATAATTAATCCTGAATCGCCTGGAAAATATCTTATGGGTATTGAATGTGATGGAGCAAAATACCATTCATCTCCTGTTGCAAGAGATAGAGATAGATTACGTCAGCAAATACTTGAAGGATTGGGTTGGAATATCTACAGGGTGTGGTCTACCGACTGGTATCGTAATCGTATTGAAACCAAAAATAAACTACTTGAAGCTGTAAAAAAAGCAAACCAAATGAATGATAATTCGATTACAGTTCTAAAAGATAGACGTGAGCCAATAATTGAAAGGCATGAAAAAGGGGTACAAGTTGAAGAAGAAACCTCTGATAGTACTTCTGTTGAATATATTAACGATATTGTGCCTGATTATGAAATATGTCCATCATTCGATATTGAAACATTTGGGGATTTCTCAAATGTGTCTCTGGAAGAACTCGCTAAATCTGTTAGTCGTATTGTAGAAGTAGAAGGTCCTGTCCATTTAGATGAAGTTATTCGGAGAATACGGTCCAATCTTGGCTATAAGCGCACGGGCTATAAAATCCGTGATGCGATAATCAAAGCAGCCGCACTTGCAAAACGCGAAGGAAATATATTACGTAAAGGTGATTTTCTTTGGCCAGTAAATAATCAAGTTGTTCCAGTGCGACGGCGTGGAGGCGATTTACCTGCTAAAGTAGATTTGATCTGTGATGAGGAAATTGCTGAGGCAATAAAATTGGTGCTAAAAAATCAATTTGCTACTTTTTCTGAAGAACTTGTACTTCAATCATCTCGACTTCTTGGATTCCGTGCTACAAGCGAAGTGGTTGCAAATCGAATAGATAATATAATTAGAAAAATGATCAAACAAAATGAATTAATACTTTTGTCAAATGAAATGATAGATTTGGCTTAAAGATACCCGGTTTTTGCGGTATACACCACTTACCTCGATTGGATTTAATATTACTGATTCATACGTTGGGAGTAGTGTGTGCGGGCGGCGGCCTCGGGTGTTGGTTGGTGCTGCCGATGGGGGGTATGGCTGTTAATATATAATTTGTGAAACTTCTTGTCGCACTGTGTACTCTGTGGCTTGTATTAAATTATGCAAATAAGTCCAGCCAGTCCAGATAATGAAGCAATCCGAGAGATAAGGGATTCATCCAAAAGACTCGAAAAATCTTCAAAAAGACTTGAATTTTTGACTATAGTCCTTGCTATTCTTACACTCGTTTTAACAATTTCGACTTTTCAAACTATTTTTTAACGTATAGGAAAGTATAAACGCATTTCCTTCTCTCGCATCTTAAATCGATAAGTTGATTTCCTTAGCTTTCGTTTTATTGTGTGTCTCCAAAAACCAAAGCAAGGAAATCAGTAACAATTACAATCACTATAGCATTAATTCTTTTCTCTTGCAACACGTGGGATGATTACAAAGTCA
>JAKRWB010000559.1 GCA_022353185.1 ANME-2 cluster archaeon
TCCATTTCAAAAATCAGGGTAAAATGCATATTCGGATTGTCAAAATCAAGTGCTTAAGCAGGCTTTCGATTTCAAGAAATAGTCCGTTACCTTTAGATTTGAAGCGGATACCTTTTTTGCTTCAGTAAGCCATGCTCTCGCTGCTAATTTTATCTCCTCTTCCTTTATGCGACTGCCACTTTCGAAAACCATCTTTCTTAGATCATGTACCTGTTCGTCTATAGATGCTATTTTCTCGATTATCTCGCCATCTGCCATGAATTTTATTTTTATTTTTGTTGTTTAAATAGTTGTGTGAGGTTACTGATGCACCCATTTCACAGGAACCTGATCCCCTCAGGCAATTCTCCAACAATCTCCCTGAAAGCATCAGGCCACCCATCAGGCTCCAGCCCCTTCTGAGCATAAAAAGCACTGGCCCAGCGCTCAAGCCCAATTCCGCTGCACCCCGACCACAACTCCTGGTTGCTCTGGCACTTCACATTAAACCCTTTAGGATACTTATCCCCGTTCACGCTCATGTTCTGGAACTCCAGCCATTCACCCTCCTCACCACGGTACGGCATCACAGCCTCGTAGTCAATAGTACCCACCCGCGTTTCAGTCGCCAGCCCGGCCAGCCCTTCCTGCGCCATAAACCAGGGCGTCACCCAGGCAGTCCTCCATTCCAGGTCAAGGATATCATTGAAAATGTGCATGTACCTCTCCTGCATAGCCTCAGAATGAGCCACCACCTGCTCGGGTGTACCCAGGAACACCAGTTCAATGCGGTGGAACTCATCCACCCGCTCCATGCCATGAATGCCCCCGCTCTCATACCGATGCGACGTCCCGCTGCGGTCGAACACATACAGGGGCAGCCCGTCATCAGGCATTGTCTCGCCCTGCAAAAACGGCCAGAACGGCGGACACTGGGCATAACACAACCCGCCAATGGGCTTGTCAATCTTCTCGGCAATCATATCAAGCGGCACTTCAAGAGTCACCTTATAATGGTCAGCCACCTCTTCCCAGAACTCAGGGTCCCTGGTCTTTGGCGGGCACACGTAATAAATCTCAGGATATACGCCCTTGGCATGACCTGAGCGCTGCCACACATCCCAGGTCACCAGTTTAGGGAAAATCATCTCCCTGTACCCCAGCGGTTTTACTATCTCTTCAATAACGATACGCTCAAAGGCCCTGAACACTGCCACACTCTGGGGTCCGTGTATCCACTGACCCCTGCTTGAACCCCGCTTTATCCAGCCCTGCTTCATCATCTCCTGGGTAGGGTCCTCATTGAACACATGCTCCTTCTTACCGCTCTCCCACAGCAGGTTCCAGTGTTCGCCCTTACCGCCGTAGGACTGGGCAGCCACCTTGTCCTCGATAAGCGTAATGATGCGGTCAGGGATGCGTTTCTCTATCTCAGACTCCCCCACATCCAGTGAAAGCACAATGGCGCCGTCAGTATATTCCATGCTGCTCACGTACGGTATCTTCAATGGCTTTAGCGGTTTCTCTGACGGAATAGTAACCGTATATTCAGCGATGTCAATACCTCTGATACCAATACGATGTCCCTTGCCCAGCAGTTCTGCCAGGGGTTTTCTAAGCCGCAACATGGCATCGTGTACCCTTACGAACCTACCAGATGTTATCTCCAGTTCAATTCCGTTATCTTTCACAACCACCGATGTTATATTGGCACCCTTACCCTCAGGCGCTCCCTTAGACAAAATGGTGGTCCTGGCATTTTCCAGCAGTTCCAACACCTCATCCTTTGCCGGACCGGGGTCGGTACTGGTCCTAAACATTCCTTTAATCCTGAACTGGAGTTCCATCAATCATCATCCTCGCTATCCTTTTTGTTATCTTTTTCAACTGCTTTTATAATGTCGTCCGCTATCCTTGCATTCATGATATAATCGTCCACAGTAGCAATTAAAGTTCCTATTTTTTCTGCCTCGAAATGCGTGGTCACAGACTTTTCGCCATACTCGGTAGTTATATTTTTCAGGTTGTCCGGCTCAATTGAGCGGGTTATCATTTCAGCCACTTCAGGTGCATTCTTGCTCTTCATCACTATCTTGCCCCTTATCCTCATGCCAGCTGCCCTCCCACAATACTGTTCACAGCACTCAGGAACTCTTCACTCATACCCAGAGGTATACTTGCCCCCGAGGCTATATCGTGACCGCCACCCTGTCCGCCCACGCCTTTGGCAGCCTCGCGCATAGCCACAGCCAGGTTCAGCCCGCTATCAACCAAATTCCGGGTGCCTCGCGCTGATACCTTGACCATATTCTCCACTTTATTCAAAGTTATGAAGGGCTTGTCCGGATATACATAACGTATCAATGTGCCCCCGATGATGCCTGTACCAGTTACATTTTCCAGGGCCACGTACCTGATATGCTCCATATCCTTGACCAATACCTGTGCCGCTCGTACCTGTTCCACTATCGTATGCTGGTATCTGGACGACAATGCCCGCACCTCATCCACCACGCCTGCATCCCTCATGCACAGGGAAAGGCCGAGTCCGGGCTGGTCCACGTTCCCGCAGCAGTTAACCATCCATTCAAGGCTATATATGTTCGGAACCACTTCTCGGTTCAGTATTAGCACATCCCCAACCAGTGACTGTACCGTTGCCAGTTCTGCACGGGCAATAATTTTCAGTGCAAGGGCCGAGGCCAGTCTGGCCAGTTCTTCTTTCCCCATATCCTGCAGGGTACCGCTTATACCCAGTTCATCCAGGAAATGGTTGGTAGCTGCCTTGTCGCCTGCTGTGTCCAAATAGGGCTCGGTCAGTGTCAGCAACACTTCCCCCACATCACCATCGATAATCCTGAGACCTGGTTTCACGGACACAACACCTGCATCCACAGCCTCCCGCAATATTTCTGCGTTGGCCCCTTCCATTGTCTGTTTATCCCCTATGGCACCCGTAAGTGCCAACCCTGCCAGATCAACATTGTTGCCCATGGCACGTGCCACAAAGTAGGCAGTGCCTGAAGCTGATAAAAATCGTGAACCGTCAATATCCACCATCATCGGGTTAATCTGGACACGCCCGCTATGGTCCCCCATTATCTGATGATGGTCTATAATAATTACATCGTCCTTTACCTGTTCCAGTAATTCGGGCTGGCCGCTGCCCATATCACAGAACAGGACAGCACCGCCTTTTCCATAAACATGTGAATTGACCCTGTCTATAACCTGCTGGTTAAGAGCACTGACAATACTTGTCTGGAATATAATATTGGACCGCAGGCATGCACTGGACATGATTCCTGCTGCCGTTATCCCGTCACCATCGTTGTGGGATATGATTCGTATAAAACGGTAATCTTCAAGGGCCTTTGCTACCTTGTGTCCAAGAGAGTGCAACGCTGAAGTCATTAAGGAATAAATAGTAAAAATAGATGAAATAGTTGATGGATAAACCATCAACTAAAACTATTGGGTGATTAAACGCTCTGCAGTCTTGGGGTCGTATTTCCAATTTACAGGCAAAACACCGGACCGGCGGTAGTATTTACCCAGGCGCCTGACCTTTGCTTCGGTAATGTTGAGCGCCCTCTTGTTATGTTGGTCTTTATGGTTAGCAACCAAATGTTTCCTGAGCCTCAATGCCTTGGTCACCAGATTGGTAAAATCTTCAGGCAATTCAAGTGCAGCATCATTATCTTCAAGTATCTTGCTCACCTTTTTACCTGTTGACAGGGTTATGTCAGGAACACCGTACATGTCCCTCAAGATAATACCTACCTTGCTGGTGGAATTGTCCAGTTTGGAAAGTTCCACTACTTTTTTTTCAATCTCATCTGATGATAAAGTGACCCACTCTGGTGCTTCTTTTCTGAGTGGTTTTGTTGATCTTGATTGTCCCCTTCTCCGGGTATGCATTCTAGCCAATTATTGTTCCTCCGAGTATAATAATATTGAAATAATCTATTTTAGTTTTTTATTGTGGCGTGGCAAAGTGGACTTATTACCACACTATGTAATATATATGTTGTGCATGTCTGGACTTTTTATTTTTTCGGCTCTCATTGATAATCAAAGGTATAGATGTGCTTGAAATATATGTCCGTTGTCTTTATCCTGACATTCCCAGCCAGTACTTCATCCGCATAATTTTTATAGTGAGATTGTAGATTAGTATGCATGAGCGAGAGTTTGGAAAACATCATAAGCAAAGGATTTCATGTATGGAGCCGCAACCTGAACATCTGTATCCCGCTTATTTTCAATTACATAATACAGGTGGCTGTCATGTTCGCTGCCGCCTTAGCCGGGATGTTGATATTGTTTGGCACCAGTTCTCTTGATGATATTGCCACCATGACCGACGACGAACTGTTTGAAATCATGTCAACATCCATCGGAGAAAACATACCGGCATTTGCTGTCCTGGTCATACTGGTCTTCGTCATTCTGCTGTTGTTCCAATCCTACTTTTTTGGAGGGGCAGTGGGCATGAGCCAAAACGCCACTGCCAAGGGCGACTCTTCGATAGCAGACATGTTCAATGCGGCGGGTAATAACTTCTTTAATGTCTTCATGGCCAACTTTGTTATGATACTGGTGGAACTTGCCGGCATTGTGTTCCTGGTCCCGGGCGCAGTTCTGGTCAGGAACAATATGGAACTCATAGATTCCAGCCAGTTTGCAGGCGGAATACTGTTGCTGTTAATAGGGGCGATAATATGGATTCTGTACCTGTTGATACTTGATTTACTATTTTCAGTGGTCATTTATACCATAGTAATAGAGCATGTAAGCGCGCTGGATGGTATTACTGAAGGGGTCAAGTTCTTTATGGACAACAAGTCCGGTGTTTTTATCATGTGGATTATTATTTTTGTAATCTCAGCAGTTGTGGGAATTGTATTTTACATTACAGGTAATATTATTGCAATAGCAGGTAGCGAGAGCATGAATATTGCCTGGTCATTTGGCAGCCAGTTGATCTTACTGGTAACCCTGCAGCCGTTGATAATAGTCTTATGGACCCGGCTGTATATGGTGAAAACAGGGAAAGACATATACATTGATGAACTGCTGATTGAGCCATGGGGTAAATAATATCTATCCGGCCGACATCAATGAGCCGTATAAACAGGACATGTGATGGATATGGATAAATACGACAGTGTTATCGAACTGGCAAAGAGGCGGGGCTACCTCTGGAATTCATTTGAGATTTATGGCGGCACGGCAGGATTCTATGACTACGGACCCCTGGGTGCCATGCTTAAACGCAGGGTGGAGAACATCTGGCGTGACATATTTGTCATCAATGAAGGTTACTACGAGATTGAGGTGCCAACCATAGGTATAGAAGATGTCTTTGTGGCTTCGGGACATGTTGGCGGCTTTTCAGACCCCCTGACCGAATGCCAGAAGTGCCATGAATCTTTCAGGGCCGACCATCTTGTCGAGGATGTTTCCAGTAATCCGGATACGCTGTCCTCTGACGACCTTACCGTTATCATAAAAGACAACAACATCAAATGCCCCGAATGTGAAGGAGAATTAGGAGCTGTGTACGAGTTCAACCTGATGTTCAGTACCAAGATCGGCCCCGGCTCCAAGCGTGTCGGTTACCTGCGCCCTGAGACCGCACAGGGTATGTTCGTGGATTTCCCCAGATTATTGCGGTTCTACAGGGAAAAACTGCCCTTTGGCGTTACACAGATAGGAAAAGCATACCGTAACGAGATATCCCCGCGCCAGGGTGTCATCCGTTTGCGGGAATTCACCCAGGCAGAGGCTGAAATTTTCGTGGACCCCAGGGACAAGAGCCATCCCGGCTTTGGTAGCATCAAGGATTATGCATTACTATTATATTCAGACCCGGCCCAGTCGTCAGGCCAGGACAGCATTGAGATGACTCTGGGCGAAGCCGTGGAGCAGGGTATCATCGCCCACCAGTTCCTTGCATATGCCGTTGCCTTGACCCACCGGTTCCTGCTGCGGG
>JAKRWB010000560.1 GCA_022353185.1 ANME-2 cluster archaeon
GACAAGGAACACGGATGACACAGATCGGACGGATTTTCACGGATCCGTGTACATCCGTGTCATCTGCGCAATCCGTGTTCCATAGCAATCCACACGGCGCATCTGCGTTTATCGGCGTTCATCTGCGGTTAATATCGAGTAGAAAAACGAAAGAAGGGTTGGCGGCGGCATAAGATGAATTTAGATACAAACATAAGATTAGATTGGTCTATAGTGAAGTTAGGGGATATTTGCGAAAAGGCTGCTAAAATAAAACGTAAAGAAGTAAATCCTGATGAAGAGTTTATTTATTTAGATATTGGTGGTATTGATAATCAATCAAACCGCATTACAAGTCACAAAAAGTATCAATGGGAAGATGCACCTTCAAGGGCACAGCAGATTGTTAAAGTTGGAGACACCCTTTTTTCTACAGTTCGAACGTATCTGAAGAATATTGCAATTGTTGATAATCCAATGTATGAAAATCAAATATGTTCTTCTGGTTTTACTGTAATAAGATCTATAAATGAGTTAGCAGACTCGAAATATTTATTTGTTCTTTCATTATCAGAAGGTTTCCTTGGACCTTTAAACAAACTGCAAACAGGCACTTCTTATCCTGCAGTACGAGACAAGGATGTTTTTGGTCAAATTATTCCCCTCCCTCCAATTCCAGAACAACGAACCATAGTCTCCAAAATCGAACAACTTTTCAGCGATCTGGACAACGGCATTGAAAACTTCAAAAAAGCGCAGGAGCAGCTTAAAATTTACCGTCAGGCTGTTTTAAAAAATGCCTGCGAGGGCAAACTCGTGCCCACTGAAGCTGAACTTGCGCGCAATGAGGGGCGCGACTACGAGCCTGCGGATGTGCTGCTGGCGCGCATACTGGAGGAGCGGCGCGAGAAGTGGAATGGCAAAGGTAAGTACAAAGAGCCTGTGGCGCCGGATACAAGTGGATTGGCTGAACTGCCGGAGGGGTGGAAATGGGCGACAGCACAAATTTTATCCGCTTTTGAATCTGAATCCATTTGTGCAGGTCCTTTCGGAACAATTTTCAAAGCAAAAGATTTTCGACCATTCGGAGTGCCAATTATTTTCTTACGCCATGTTGGACCATGCAGATACTTAACACACAAACCAAATTTCATGGATAAAACGAAGTGGGAAGAGTTATTTAAACCATATTCAGTATTTGGTGGAGAATTACTCATAACAAAGCTTGGTGTACCACCTGGAATATGTGCAATTTATCCAAATGGAATCGGACCTGCCATGGTTACGCCTGATGTAATGAAAATGAATGTGAATGAAGAGGTAGCTTCTCCGCGCTTTCTAATGTACTATTTTAATTCCGAAATGTCGAGACGTTTTACTTCTGGGTCTGCTTTTGGGACTACAAGACTTCGTATAACCTTGCCCATTTTTAGGAATATGCCAATCCCTCTCCCCCCCCTCGCCGAGCAACATCGCATAGTTACCGAGGTCGAACGCCGCCTCTCAATCTGCGACAATATGGAAGAAACTATAACAGAATCCCTACAAAAAGCGGAATCCCTGCGCCAGAGTATTTTGAAAAAAGCCTTTGAAGGTAAATTGCTTAACGAAAAGGAACTGGAAGAAGTCCGCAACGCTCCTGACTGGGAGCCTGCTGATAAACTGCTTGAAAGGATCAAAGCAGAGAAAACAAATACGAAAGCAGAGAAAAAGGGTAAAAAATGAATACAGGAACCATAATATCAAAAGTCTGGAGCTACGCAAACACACTCAGGGATGATGGGGTCGGCTACGGCGACTACCTTGAACAATTAACCTACCTGCTCTTTTTGAAAATGGCAGATGAATATTCAAGACCGCCTTACGATCGAAAATTGCCGATTCCGGAAAAATATAACTGGGAAAGTCTGGT
>JAKRWB010000561.1 GCA_022353185.1 ANME-2 cluster archaeon
CTAGACCACAGGCCCACATCTGTTTAAGCAAAAAATTACAAGCGCAATAATATTATCAATATAAGATAAGACTATCGCAAATCAATGCGATAGCCCCATCAATATCATTGATTATTTTTTAGTTACTTTCTGGTAAAGCCTGCCCTGGAACCCGTGGTACTTAGCCACCCCTTCCGCATCCTGCTGGTCAATAGAAGACTCATCAAAAGACACCAGGTCCTTAGAATACAGAGCAAAGGGTGAACTCCTTGCAACCACCATGACACTGCCCTTATACAACCGCAGCTTCACAGCACCCTTCACACGCACCTGTGTGGCATCAATAAAAGCGTTCAGATCATTGAACAAAGGCTCATCCAATAATCCCATATACGCCAACTCAGACCACTTATCATCCACATTTGACTTGAAACTCAATTCTGCCCTTGTCAGCACCAGCCGCTCCAGGTCCCTGTGGGCCGTCAGCAGTATAGTAGCTGCCGGGTGCTCGTAGTTCTCCCTCGCCTTAAGGCCCAGCACCCTGTCCTCAATCATATCGGTCCTGCCAACACCATGGATACCACCTATGCGGTTAAGTTCGGTAATCAAAGATACGCCGTCCATACGGGTATCGTTCAGGGATACCGGAACACCGCCTTCAAACCCAATCTCGATAATCTCTGATTCAGGTCCATTTTCAGGTGATTGGGTCCATTCAAAAATCTCCTCAGGCGGTATGAAACCCGGGTCTTCCAGCTGTCCTCCTTCGATACTGCGGCTCCAGATATTCTCATCAATACTCCAGGGCTTCTCCTTAGTGACGGTAACAGGAATTCCGTGTTCCCTGGCATACTCTATCTCCCACTCACGAGTAAGGTTCATATCCCTCATAGGTGCAAGGACTTCCAGGTCAGATGACCTGAACACAGCTTCAAACCTCAACTGGTCATTGCCCTTACCGGTACAGCCGTGAGCCAGTGCCACAGCACCTTCATTTATCGCGATTTCAAGCACCTTTTTGGCAATCAGGGGCCTTGCAATGGCAGTACCCAGCACATATCCTTCATAATTCCCATTGGCCTTTATCAATGGAAACAGATAATCCTGCACGAATTCTGCTTTTGCATCGATGGTATAATTCTTATCACCTATCAACTCTGCCTTCTCTTCTGCCTTTACAATCTCTTCCTCTGCCTGTCCCACATCAACAACAACGGTAATGACTGTTTCAAAATCATAATTCTCCTTAAGAATGGGTATACATACCGATGTGTCCAGACCGCCTGAATAAGCCAATACAACCTTACCTTTCATTTATCATCATATCCTTTTCTATTGTCAATCATCTCAATGAAAATGGATGTTAAATCATCGAATAATATATAAGATATTTGAACCATCTATATTACAGCTTTAACATAATAATAATTCTCTCTTAATATCGAAAACCGGGATGGAAAAATAAAATGGTATTTGGTTCTCCTAAAAAAACGGTTGATAACAACATAAATAAGATCGAAAAAGGTCACGGTAGCAAGAAAATTGTTGATTCTCTGAATAAGACTCTTAAAGAAAACCCTGAACTGGTAGATGACACAGCTCTTGCATTAATAGGAATTATCCAAACCGACAAAACAGAGACTTTAGGCTACTGTCTCGAACTACTTCTTAGCATTGCCGAAAAAGATACTGACCTTCTGGTAAACTCAACTGATGCTTTCATAAAAATAATCCAGATGCCAGATGATAACGCAATTGACAATAACAGCATATTAATTGCCCTGGATATCCTGAGTATCATAGTTTCCGTGTCTCCGGAATTGATGCAGCCTGCTGTACCAGCATTACTAAATAAAATGAGAAGTTCTAACAGCCAGATTCGTTCGGCATCATATTATATCCTGGAAACAATTTCAAAATCATATCCTGATTTTTTCTCAAACCACACACTAGACCTCATAAGATCACTCAATGGTTTGAATATAGATGAACGGATATTTGCCACAAAACTGATTGGTGAGATTGCAAAATATTCGCCGAAAGTGATTGATGATACCTATGACGTACTTAACGATCTTGCAAGCAAACACCCTTCCGCAGAAGTAAGACAAAAAGCTCATGATGTTCTTAAAAGATTCAGGGTAGATGAAGAAATAACTGAAGTTAAAACTGAAGAACATGAAACTGAACAATTGGAGTTTGAAAAGGACTTTATTGGTATCGATGATATTGATTCTGAAGAAATGGACTTTGCAGAAATGGCTGACGACCTTTCTGAAAGGATCAAAGGGATTGATTTTGAAGCATCTGCTATCGCAATGTTAAAGTCTCTTGATATGGAACATCTCATTGTCAAACCAGAATATAGGAAGGACAAAACATCAACAGAAGAAGTTGAAGAGACTACACAAGTTAATGAAGATACTGATGAAGAAGACGCCACGCCCAAAAAACTCCCGCCAAAACTGCAAATTGAAGATAAGTTTGCACATAAACCTGAATTACAGCGCATAGAACAGCTGGTAATGGACCCAAACATCAAACCACGTTTATCTCCTGTAAAGGAAATCACCCAAAAAGATGAAACTGAAGATCAGGAGCATCCAGCACCGGAATCCGGTGATGATGGGGTAGAAATCCCTGAAACTAAAGCAGACGTTTCAGAAATCAAAGCAGATGTAACGGAAACTATAGAAGTAGTTACAGAAATCAAGGCAGATGTAACGGAAACTATTGAAGACATTTCAGAAATCAAAGCAGATGTAACAGAAACTATAGAAGA
>JAKRWB010000562.1 GCA_022353185.1 ANME-2 cluster archaeon
GCAAGTCCGGTTCTTAGAAGAGGGAGAGCGAGTAATCGCTCTTTCTTATTCGGCAATCTTCATGCACGGTTCTGTGAGGGGGTTCATAGTAACCTCAGGGCTATTACCCTAACAAGAGGTGCGCTATGGGCTCTACTCGACAGAAAAGGTAAAATCGCTCTGTGCACTCTGTGATTTTAATTGGCTATTAATATATTTTAATAGCCATGGCAGCACTCCACTGCCATCCTATTTTTCTACCATCATTCCTTTACTAGCAGGAAATCCCGTATCTTCTGGAGGGTCATATGAACCTATCTTGGGTTGTAAAAAAGAGATTTTTATTTATCCTGATATTCATACCAAAGAGAAACAATTAAACTAAATGAATACATTTTAAATTTATTCTCGCAATGATTGAGGTACTTATTATTTAAACGATGAGGAAAAAATAAAGATGTCGATAGTCCCTTGACGTACTAGAATTCAAGTATTACAAAATCGTTCTGCTGGCTAGGGAAACTGCATCAGAGAAGTATGCTGTACTTTGTGATAGAACAGATAATCGTGGCATTCAAATCACCAATATAAATTTGAAGCTTTCAGAGCAGTTGCTTGACTTGACGGCAAAAATGAACATCATTCACCTTCCAAGACTTATCGGAAAATCATCAAAAAAAAACATCTCGTGTAGTATGACTAAGCAATAATAAGAAATATAGGAAGTTAAAATGGCTAAAATTGAAGGACTCAGAATACGGAATTTTCGGGTACTTAAAGACGTAACGCTTGGAAAATTGTGGAACACTCAGGATTCTGATCCTTTGACACCTATGACAGCAGTAATTGGTAAAAACGGGGTAGGAAAAAGTACACTTTTTGATGCATTCGGATTTCTTGCTGACTGCCTTAAGATTGGTGTTGAGGAAGCTTGTGATATACGTGAGCGTGGTGGATTTGAGAAAATCCGTTCTCAAGGAGAAAATGGACCAATTGAGTTTGAGGTCTACTACAAAGAGGATGGGAATGCACGTCCTATCACGTATGAATTGTCTATTGACATTGATAAATCTGGAAGGCCTTATGTTCAAAAGGAGCGACTACGACAACGGCGTAAAGGACAGAAACGTGGTTGGCCGTTTTCATTCCTGCTCCTTAATGATGGTAAAGGGATTGTCTGGAAAGGTGAAAAAGAAGGTCATCAATTTGATGAAGAAAAAGAAGTTTTCGATCTCAATAGATTCGTTGAATTTCTTGGTGACAAAGAGGAAAGTAAAGAAACTGAGATGGTTGAGCTTGAAGACAGAAGGAAACTTGGTATAGCAACGCTTGGTTCATTAAAACAGCATCCAAGAATATCGGCATTTCGGAAATTCATCGAGAGTTGGTACCTAAGTTACTTCACGCCGGATGCAGCACGTAGTTTACCTCTTGCTGGACCTCAGAAACACCTGAATGTTCACGGGGATAATCTGGGAAATGTAGTGCAGTTTATGGAACGTGAACACCCCAAACGTTTCCATGTCATTCTCAACCGGATTGCAGAAAAAATACCAGGAATCGATCAAATTAAAACAGAAAAAACTCCCGATGGTCGTCTTTTACTTCAGTTTAACGACAAGGGATTTCAGGACCCGTTTTATGCTCAGCAGATGTCTGATGGAACATTAAAAGTATTTGCATATCTTCTCCTATTGGAGGACCCCTCCCCTCCGCCATTTTTATGTATTGAAGAGCCAGAAAATGGACTTTATCACAAGCTCTTAGAATCGTTGGCCTTTGAATTTAGAGAGCATGCGACTGGTCTCAAGGGTAGCTCTCAGGTGTTTATCACAACACATCAACCTTACTTCGTCGATGCTTTTGAGCCAGATGAAGTGTGGATTTTGAAAAAAAGAGACGATGGTTTTGCCACGATTTGGAGGGCTAGCGAAAATACGATTGTGAAGAATATGGTTGAACAAGGCCTTCCTTTAGGAGGGCTGTGGTATAGCGATTATCTTGAAGAGAGGTAAATCGATGCATTTTGAGATACTAGTTGAAGATCAGTCTGGGAAAAAGGCACTGGACATTATCGTACCCAAAATCATTGGCGATGAACACACTTTTAGGGTTATTTCATACAAAGGGATTGGTCGTATTCCAAAAAATTTAAGGGGAAGTACTGACCCAAATAAGCGCATTCTCCTTGATCAGCTCCCAAAATTGCTTCGTGGATATGGAAAAACTTTTGTCAATTTTTCGCCGAATTTTTCTGCTGCCGTAATTGTAGTATGTGATCTCGATAATAAAAATCGAAATAAATTTCTGGAAGAGCTTCGAAGCATTTTAAAAACATGCAATCCTCAGCCAGAAACTCGTTTTTGTATTGCTATTGAAGAGGGAGAGGCGTGGTTTCTTGGTGATATCCCGGCAGTCAAGAAGGCATATCCAAAGGCCAAGAGTACTTATCTTAATGCCTATGTTAATGACTCTATTTGTGGGACGTGGGAGCAGCTTGCCGATGCTATCTTTCCGGGTGGTTCCCAAAAACTTTCCGTTCAAGGATGGCAGCGGATTGGAGCTGAAAAATCAACATGGTCTATAAAAATCACACCTCATATGGATGTTGAAAACAATAAATCACAAAGCTTCTGCTTTTTTAATCAAAAACTTAAAGAATTGGCAGGAATCATATAATAAAATACGCTTGACAATACAGCGCAATCCACAAATCATCATGCAAGGTCACAGAAGAACATAATTGTGAGGACTGACCGTTTGTCGTGTCTAAATGAAATAGTACCCTTATGATTGCATTGCAATGACTGCAAAGCACCCAAAGGCTGGGTGCGAATAAACCGCCACAGCCCGGTATCAACAGGACCGCCACCATCACCATCCATCGTCTCACCGTACCACCTCTCTCATTCATATGCCAGCACCTCGTTCACAGTCAACCGGGACGCTTTCCAGGCCGTGTAAAAACTCGTAATGGCCGGGAAAACCAACACGATGGCCAGCCATAGCATGACCCTTGTCCGCAAAAAATCGGGATCCAGGGGGGGTTTACCTTCCCCAAGATGTTGCCTACGATAATGCCAGGCGGCAGGACCAGCAGGATTGCAATGATCCAGCTCAGCACACCCATCATCATTCCTTGGAAAAGGAAGTTCCTCTGTACAGCACCCGGGCAGTGTGAAGGCGAGAAGGGGTGGACCAGATCGAAAAACCCTATTGCTCAAACCGCAGTGCATCCACTGGATTCATCTTAGCAGCATTTCTTGCTGGCACTATACCAGAGATTACTCCCACCAGTGTTGAGAATACCAGGGCAAAGATAATCAACTGCAATGAAACAACAGTTTTCATTGCACCCCCTGGCCCCAACATTTGAATTCCGATAGATGACACTAAAACCGAGATCAAAATCCCAAAAATCACTCCAATAACCCCTCCAACAACCCCGAATAATCCAGATTCCATAAGGAAAAGTTTCATTACTTCGCTATTTGTGGCTCCAAGAGCTTTGAGCAATC
>JAKRWB010000563.1 GCA_022353185.1 ANME-2 cluster archaeon
CGCAGGTGCACCTGTAAGCGATGCCGGTATCCGGATGAATGTGACTGCACCTGAGGGCAGCGTGGGATATTTCTCTACTATAACAGGCAGTATAGTGGAGAATTCTGATCCTGGTGTGTATGAGGCTGCTTATTTGACAGGTGGTGAAGGGCAGTACAATATCTCGTGCACTGCGATTATTGAGGGGAGTGAGAGCCAATTTGATACGTATTTTATGGTGCTGAGCGAATATGATTTTGATATTATCAGGCATGCACAGAGCAAGATCGACCCTACTGAGTATGATACATTCGATGTGACCATCGATATCACTTCATACACAGATGCTGATACGATCACCATATGGGAATATGTGCCTGCGAATTTTAAGGTTTATTCCGATGCCGTTTTGGTGGAGGCAGACAACCTGAAGGTGCTGACCTGGCAGCGCAGTCTTGTGAATAACAGGACCTCGGTGAATTATTCGTATTCTGTACCTATGGAGTGGCCGAAATTGTACCAGCTGGGGCCGGTGGAGGTCGATTACGGGAATAAGACTTTTACGGAAGCCAGGCCGTGGTGGGTGGCTGTGGATCCGACGGTGCACACCTATGATTTCAGTACGGGGGCAGGGTCAGATAAATGGGCATATTGGAAAGAAAACGAGGGGTCTATACCGCCGTCTGGTGGTCCCACCATTTCTGGCGAGGCCGAGTTCACATCTTACACAGAAATAGCTTCTTCCGATACCTCAAGATACTCAACAACAATAACCAGAAACTATTATGCAACTCATCATTTCAAGTTCAATATTACAGAAAATCCATCAACTATAACTAACATCTTTGTTTTATGGGAAGGCTTTGGAACTGATAACTCATCGTACCTCTATATTTGGAATGCACCTGGTTGGGAATTAGTAGGAAGCGGTTCTTCTGAATCTAGCGATAACATTATTTCCACAAACTTTGCCGCCAACTTCGATGATTATATCGATGCTAATGGTTTTCTCCATTTAGTATCGACGAGCCAGCGGACTGCTTCGGGGAGTAGTACATATTATCTTCGTACCGACTATGTCAAAGTCAATGTAACATATACCCCAGCAGGAGCACCAACCATCACATCTTATGCTCCAGCTACAGTGGTAAGCGATGTCGAAGGCGCAGCTAGAACATTCAACACCACTGTTAACCAAACCGTGGATGTCAGCTGGCAGATCAATGGAACAGAAGTTAGTACAAACACAAGCGTCACAAATGCAAATTACACGAATAACAGTGCTGAAGTTGGTTACTGGAATGTCTCAGCGATTGTAACGAATGCCAATGGCAATGATATACAGACATGGTGGTGGACTGTTAGTGTAGCGCCAGGCGCAACCTCATGGTGGAACAATAAAACAAATAATGATTCATTGACGCTCACTATTAACGTCTCCGAAGAAATTGAATTCGGAATCGTGTATGACCAGACAGGTAATATCACGTGGAACGCTACTGACTACACGGATAGATCCAATCTCTCTGTTTTATCAGGCAATCAGACCTACAATTGGTCTACAAGCGGCACCAAATATCTTAACGCTTCGATGAACAATACGAACGGCACCTCCTCTATTACTCAATGGTCTATCATCGTTC
>JAKRWB010000564.1 GCA_022353185.1 ANME-2 cluster archaeon
CATAGAATACATAATCCAGATCATCTGTGTATGCTCCCAGATTTTCTAATAGGTTGATAGAAGTGATGATACCTCTTCCGGCACAACCTACGCCCGGTTCCGGACCGCCTGATTCCACGCACTTGATGTGGCCGAACCCATCCTGCAGCAGGACATCAAGTTCAACACTTTCGTCATCCCCTTCACTTCGCAGGGTGTCCAGCACAGTCTTCTGATTCATTCCCCCCAACAGCATCCTTGTGGAATCTGCTTTCGGGTCGCAGCCTACAAGAAGTACCTTCTTGCCCATTGTTGACAGGGCTGCTGTTAAATTTTGTGTGGTGGTTGACTTGCCAATTCCACCTTTTCCATATATTGCTATTTGTCTCATTTGCGTACCTCCATATATTATATTTATATACCGCTATATACTACAACGGCAATCTACTGTAGATATACTAATATTTAAAGATATCTATAAAAAAGACATTTATTTAGAAATATATTTTTCAATGATTTTTTTTAAAATTTGAAAAATCAACATCAACGAACAGTTTATCAAAAAATGAGATAAATCATAGAAAAATGATGGATATACCCTATTGCCGAAAAATAATCCTGGATTGTCCAATCCAGGCAATGAAAAACAGGTCAAGGGCATTTCATGTTTCAATCAATTTTTCTACAGTAAAATTCAGAACATCGCGTTTGAACAGGTCCTAGAATATTTCATCCATGTCTTCATAATCCATTATCGAATTGACCGGATATGTTGACACTTCAAACCCTTTTTCCACTACTGCTGCAAGAGGATTGACACCAGCATAAATGGGTATGCCAATTCTGCCTGGAGTAATGGGTGCAGAAAGAACTGTATCTCCTGCATGAATATGTCCGATAACACCACCGATATCGGCATTATTTAGCTTGCTAATTATGTTCATTATATTTTCATAGGCAATGATGGGAGCCTCCCGAAGGTTGCCCAGAAGCAGGCCGCTACCATGTTCCATTATACTCGTAACATCAGTCATCTGTTTAGACAAAAATATCTTGATAGGGTCAATTGAGGTCCCTGTATATGATATAAGGTCTGTGAAGCGCACAGGGATTTCATTATCTATCTCTATGATGCCCCCATATTTCGTTTCAATCGGAATGCCATGTTTTAGAAGGACCCCGTCAATGGTCAAGGAACATATAGTCGCAATTCCTACTGAACCACGTGGAATGGTAATATTGGAAACCTTGGCTCCCTCTTTAAAAATGTGGTGTCTTGGACTAACTGTATAACCTTTTTGTATCACGGCATGGATCAATTCCATATTTGTTTCAAAGTCATCTTTATCCATAACAGACAGGTTAATGATTATGTTCCCGGTTTTTTCAATAGGGTCAAAAGTTGTATTATATAACAGTTCATGGATGCGGCTGATAACAAAACCCAACCTATCCCCAACAAGTGCGTTGTTGATCTCAGAAATCCCTTTTTTTGTTATGACCCGTCCGGAATAGCCGACCCTTTTGGTAAATTCATTTTCATCCAGTATCTTGAGATGATATCTAACCCCTCTCTCGCCGATGGAAAATCCTATTCCATCCAATTTATCTGCTATCAACCGGGCACCTATGGGTTCATCGCTTTCATAAATTGATTTCAATATCTCGATTATTGTTCTTTGTGTAGTAAATTCAGTCATTTGATCGGATCCTGGATTTTCACCTTTCAAGATAATCAAGTAGGCAGATTACTGTAGATTTTATAGTATAAAAAGTTAATGAAGCATCAAGCATATTAAATCTTTTGGTGTTGAGGTTTACCAAAATTTTTACATTCCCTGATCATCCTTTTGAACCCATGCTGGCAAGACCATAGATGTTGTCAAATGCAATTTCAGGAAGCAGGCCCTTGCACATAAGAACTGATGTACCAACAACGTTAAAATCCATGTTTGTCAGAATGTCCCATGCTTTGGAATTTTGCGCAGGTACATCCACCAGTATATGCTGGTCATTACTTTCTACCAGGGACTCCTGTAAGAGTTTAAGTGCAGATTCTTTATCGTATGCTTCCCATGGACCTATGGTCAAGTGGTCATCCACTCGCCCGAATCCCAGCCATGCACCTTCATTGACTGCATAAGAGCGGTTCTTAAGCGCCTGGCCCAGCATCTTTGACCTGTCCTCATGCCAGCATATACTATCCACGGCAAGCACGTATTCAAGATTTCCTTTATTCTTTGACAAATGAAGGGTCACACCTTTGCGTTCCCACCTGTTAATGTTCGATACTTTCCTGAACCCGAATTCTGAATATAATCT
>JAKRWB010000045.1 GCA_022353185.1 ANME-2 cluster archaeon
GTTGAATTAGTTCCTGCTGTCCGGGAACTTATCGCAAAGCATCAGACATCACAGCATCCGAAGACAACGGCAGATAACATCGGATAAAGGAGATATCATCAATGGACACTTCAGAACTTTTAGAACTCATCGAAAAGGGCGAAGATTCACAGACCCAGTTCAAAAAGCGATTTGAAAGCATAGACGCATTAGCGGCTGAGATATGTGCCTTCAGTAATTCAAATGGGGGGGATATTATAGTGGGAGTGTCCGATGATGGGGAGATCACCGGACTGAAAAAAGAAGAGATCCGGAAATTAAATGAATGGGTATCCAGCACATGCTCCCAAAAGATAGACCCACAAGTCAACGTTACCACTCAAAACATGAAATACCAGGACCGAATAATCATGGTTATCAGCGTACCCATGGGGTCAAATAGGTTCTATATGGCAAACGGTAAAGACATCTGGGTGAAAATAGGGGCAGATAAAAGAAGAGCAAAAAGGGAAGAGATACAGAGATTACTCCAATCCTCGGGACACCTTTATGCGGATGAAATGCCGGTTGAGAACACAAATTTAAGCGATATCAATATTGATCTGTTCAGGTCTTTTTATGAGCACAGGACAAACGAAACACTTGAAAACCTCAACATTCCGCTTGAAAAATTAATGTCAAATCTAAAATTGATGGCAGATGATAAATTGACACTTGCAGGTCTTCTGGTATTCGGTAAAAAACCGGAAGAAAAAAGACCGCAGTTTATGATAAAAGCAGTTCTATTCCCGGGAATTTCCCCTGCTGTGAGCGAATATAAAGACAGCCGGGACATCAGCGGTAACATATCCAAAGCCTTCGAAGCAGGCAGGTCATTTTTGATAAATAATCTTCGATGGGTACAGAAAGATCAACACTTCAACACAACAGGCATCCTTGAAATTCCGCAAATTGCCTTAGAAGAAGCTCTCATTAATGCAATAGTCCACCGCAATTATTTCATTTCCAGCAATATCCGGATATTTATTTTTGACAACCGCGTTGAGATCATAAGTCCGGGAGCTTTACCCAACACGATCAATGTAGAATCTATAAAAATGGGAATCCACATCGAGCGTAACCCAATCTTAGTTTCCATGCTTAAGGATATTGAAGATATACCCTATCGAGGGATAGGAACAGGTATCCAGAGAATTCTTCATGAATGCGAAAAAGCAGGAATAACTGTTGATTTCATTGAAGAAAAAGAGAACGAACAGTTCAAAGTCATATTCCATAGAAATTAAATCATCCATTTCCGATGAATTAACACTATGAGATAATTCTACAACACAGATATGAACCTACCAGACCTCATTAAAACAGGAGAATCAGAAACAGTCGAATTCAAAGAAAAATTCGATGAACGAACCATCGAATCAGCAGTAGCTTTTGCCAACACAAAGGGCGGCACAATTTTCATAGGCGTATCCGATAAAAACAATATCAAGAGCATAACGATTGGAAAAGAGACACTCAACCAGTGGACAAATCAAATCTCCCAGAGCACAGACCCCTCCATAATCCCGGAATTGAGACAACAGATTTACAGTGGATTCTATATACAAACACAGGTGGAATAAATGACTAACTCGATTACTCAAATGATTGCCATGCCTGAAGGCAAAACCCTGGAGTTCAAGCAAGACCTCTCCTCTCCCAAAAATATGCTCAAAACCCTGGTAGCTTTTGCCAACACTGCCGGTGGGCGCTTGATA
>JAKRWB010000565.1 GCA_022353185.1 ANME-2 cluster archaeon
CTGATACGTATCTGTTTTACAGCCTCATCAATATCAATTTGTCCCGTTTTTACATTCTCAAGAAGTCGGGTAAGGTCCATGATCAAATATCTTCGATAATCTTTCGCTGTGCATACATGGATTCCCGCATCTCTTTCGCTTCTTTGATTATACTGCGCAGTCCATGAACATCAATTTCTTTCTGGATACTTTCATAGAACATCTCTTCTGTGGTTCTTGGTTGGACCAGACTTTCGAGTTCGTGGGATTCAATCGCCACATCCAGCGTGTTTTCGTCAGGCATATTCCATTCTGTTTTGGTAGGTTTGGTCACAACATGCTGAGTGGGGACAACCTTTTGAATCTCAAGGGCTGGCTGGGCAACTTCACCCAGCATTATAGAACCGCTCAATTCCTTAAGCTGGCTGACAGCTTTTTGTATAGTATTGAGACGTTCAAGACTTGCCTCAATATCCAGATCACCACGATTTAATTTGATAGATTCGAATTCACGTTTAAGGTTGTATGCTTTGTCTTCAATTTCAGCCATCCAGACAGCTACTTGATGTATATCCTGTGACCTGGTTGCTAAATGAGGTAGCACTTCCATGAACAATGTAGTATAAAGTGCTCCTGCCACAAGCAATGGGAATATAGGACTCCAGGTAATTGATGCTAAGCCCATATATAGCAGGATAGAATATAGAATTAGGATCTGGCCGCCCAATATGGTGCAGGGGTCTGTTCGTATAATTCCTATGTTTGGATCACTGGTTTTTATAAATGCCCTGCCGAAGGCAAAAGTCATCAGGACAACACCAGGTATAAGTGGAAAGAGAAAATGACGTACAACTTCAAAATGCCCTACAACAGCTAATATTGAAACTGCCAGGAGTGATAGGCCGGCTATAATACCGTTAAGGTCAAGATTAAGGAAAACACTTCCACTTTGTTGGTTTTTCTCAGATTCCATGCTGACATAAGATATGATAAAAAACACCAGTGCCAGGGAACCAGTAAACAGCGGGTTTCTTAATAGACTGAACATGTCTAAGTATACCAAAACTGTAATAATGATTAATACGATTCCTGTCGTAATATTTGATAAGGATGCACTAACTACATCGATTAATCTTTCATTTGAATTATCCATATACATATCTCACTAGAAGTACCCTAAATCAAGCCTAATTATTTTTTGAAATAAATTAATATTATAAAGTGATTTTTATTAGTATTAATACTTTTGTGTCATCTGATTAATTTTGCGGCATCAGACTATTTTGTTGTCAATTTTTCAATCCAATAATATATGCTTTAGAAAATTGTTATATGAATAAATGCCAGTGGAAATATTTGTCAATGACTCATGTACCGGATGTGGACGCTGCAGGAATATCTGCCCAAAAGGTCCCATTGTCTGGGATATTCGAAAGATGGAAGACGGCAGAGATGTGTATTATGCAAAAGAACCTGCTTTTTGTCTTTTTTGCAAGACCTGTGTGGGAACCTGTCCTGCAGGTGCAATAACCGTATTGAACAAATCAAGATGCTAAAAATAACAGAACATGTCTTGCTTGGTATTCACAAAACCACTCAAAAGTTTATTTACGAAAACAATAGTTATAATTATCACTGACATCAATGTTGTTTAAATAAATGATATTTGAGAGCCGGAAATCTTGAATATTTTGTTATAGTGCATAAAGTATAACTTTGTGTACTCCAAGTAAATCTGAGCCTCAGCGAAGATTTTCTTGTAATCAATTGGAGTGGAGCCATGAAAAAAGAACCTGTAAAACTGCTTGATGATGAAGGATTGACTTTTTTAACCTGCATGCAGTGTGGGACATGTACTGGAAGTTGCCCTTCCGGACGGTACACCAGCCTGAATACAAGACGTATAGTACTGGCGGCAAGACGGAATAAGGATGTGTATCATGATGAAGACCTGTGGATGTGTACAACCTGTTACCAATGTCAGGAACGGTGTCCCAGAGGAATAAAGATCGTTGACGGGATTCTGGCACTGAGGACGGAATCGGTTCACATGGGGCTGATGCTACCTGAGCATCGTAAAATAGCCGGACTGGTTATAGATAAAGGGCATGCAGTTCCCATTAATGATGCCAACCAGGATAAACGAAAAGAGCTGGGTATGGATGAACTACCAGAGACTGTCCACAAATATCCTGATGCTCTTGAACAGGTAAAAAAGCTGCTTGAGGTTACGGGGTTTGTAAAACTGGTCCAGACAGAGGAAAGTGAAATGGCAGAGGAAGGGAAATGAAACCTGTATCGCTGTTTTTGGGATGTATCATTCCAAACCGGTACCCTGGTATCGAGAAGGCCACCAAACTTGTGCTTGACGGTTTGGGTATAGACTGGGCCGAACTGACAGGTGCATCATGCTGTCCGGCTCCGGGTGTGTTCAGGTCCTTCGACAAGGTCACATGGCTTACTCTCGCAGCCAGGAATATCGTGCTGTCCGAGCAGATGGACCGGGATGTGCTGACCATCTGTAACGGTTGTTTTGGCTCCCTGGTAGATGCCAACCATGAACTAAAAAAAGACCCGGGGCTGGCCAAGCAGGTCAATAAGCATCTGGGCGAAGTGAATATGAAGTATAACGGTTCAGCTGAAATAAGGCATATCATAGAATTTCTGTCAAAGGAGTTTGGGCCTGAAAAGATCAAAGATGCCATCAAGCGTCCACTGGATCTGAAGGTGGCCTTGCATTATGGCTGTCATCTCATCAAACCTTCTAAAGAGCGGGACCTGGGGACAGTTGAGAAACCAGTATTCTTTGATGAGCTGGTAGAAGCTCTGGGTGCACAGAGTATAGATTACGAGGATAAGATGGCATGCTGCGGAGCAGGTGGCGGTGTGCGTTCCGCACTGCCGGATAAGTCGCTGGAAATGGCAGATGCAAAATTGTTGCATATTGCCGAAGCAGGAGCAGACTGTATAGTCAATGCATGCCCCTTCTGTCACCTGCAACTGGACTTCGGCCAGGTAGAGATAAAAGACAAGTTCGGGCATGAATATAATATTCCAGTGCTGCATTATTCCCAATTGCTGGCTATTGCAATGGGATATTCACCTGAAGATGTGGGTGTGGACCTGAATTTCATTACAGATGATGCGTTCATTGACAGATTAAGGGGGTAAGGTGACATTGAGCGGTGGCAAGATCGGCGTGTATCTGTGCAGGTGCGGCGGCAATATCTTGTGTGGGATAGGGCTTTTTTCCTATTCCTTTGTATAAGGAAGGAAGTGGCACAGTATCCAGAATCAACAACAATACCGAAATAAATATTTGAAATCTACACGATTTTGCTTTGTTGTACTCAAACCAATTACGCTTAGTTGTGCTCATGGCTTACGTTTTCAAATTTTTTGATGTATTATTTTTCGAGTTTGATATCTTTCGCATAGATTTCTACATCAAATTATTTTAAAAGATTTTTAAGACAGCTTTATTTACCTGAAATGTCAATATTCTTTTCATGGGAATGTCTGTTTCACCGGCTTCAATAATCGGGTTGACCGAGGAAAGTCTTAATATCCAGGTGGCAATTGCCGATTTTGAAATGGGGAAGAGATCAAATATAGCCATAATTGCCGAACCCTTTGCCGGGAAGTCCACGCTGTTGAATGAGATCGAAAGGAAAAACCCATCCCGTGTCACAAGATTATCATTCTCCTCAATTGCCATATCCCATGATGAGATATCAGGGCTCAA
>JAKRWB010000046.1 GCA_022353185.1 ANME-2 cluster archaeon
CCGTCAGTTTAGTGGTATTTTACCACAAATACCACATTGTGGTATTTGCATATAAAGGTGCCGGTGTCGCAGCATAACAATTAAGTATTACAACATTATGTGAAGTTCGTTGATCTGCCCATGTAAATCTGATGCCAGGACAAGGAGAATCTACCTGTTCTCATGGAAAGGATTGCATCCTGAGCTGCAGAGATTAAAGAACCGTCATGAAAAGAGATATGTCGATTATTGTTACTGCGAACAAAAGAACATGCAATTATCAACATAACGAAAGGTGGAGTGTATATATTTTTTGTATTTGTTTAGCTAATAGATTCACTAGCAATAGGCCAGATTAAACAAATTAAGCATAAATCTAGGATTTCATACAATGTTACGCTTGTTATTGTTTTAAAATTTGAAAACTTCACTCCCACTCATCAAAAAAGTGGAAAAAAAACCGGTCCATTCAGACCGCTCGCTGCAAGATCAATCACGTTGGTATTTATCCCAAAACTCGATTAGTTCCTTGATTACATCAGAAACGTTCCGCTGTTGTGAATTCTTATGATCAAGTAGCCAAGCATGAATATCATCCTCTATTCTAATCTGTTTTGACATTTACATCATTTCCTTTAATTTTTGTTCAGTTTCTTCCATTTCCAACATCAACTGAAAAACAGTCGTGTGTTTCATCGCCTGTGTCATCGTAAATAGGTCACAAATGCCACACGATTACTACGGTTTCATCATCTTCTGTATTCATTTTTATTCCGCAAAGGGAGCAACATTTGTTTCTGGTTTGTTGGCCATTTCAGTTTAAGCCACAATGTCAATTATTACCACTAAGTGGTTTTTATACATAAAGATATCGATGTCGCAGCATAATGATTAAGTATTGAAAAATTGGCCTGAGAGGAAAGCCCATACTGTCGATTTTATCAGAAATGCTAATCATGACATGAAGCTGCTCTCATGTGCTGCTAAGCTAGCCAACATCAGGGATATTATCAATGATCATGAGAGTCAGAGAGAGAGTATTTGGAACAAATTTAATGCTACCAGGGACGATCAAGCCTGGTATTACAATTCTATGATTGAATCGATTGC
>JAKRWB010000566.1 GCA_022353185.1 ANME-2 cluster archaeon
ATCAAAAAGGAGAAAACAAAATGCTTCACGCCGAATTAACAGATAAAATCATCAGTTCGTTTTTCAAAGTCTATTATGAAAATCAGATGGTGGGAGACTATTTCGCAGATATTATTGCTGACCAGGTGATCTTAGAGATCAAAGCGGCTGAAGGTCTAAGAGAAGAAAATAAAGCTCAGTTGGAGATATATTGAATCTCATTTACATATACCTTGATGAGAGCGGAGACCTTGGTTTTAATAAAAGATCCACAAATCATATTGTAATTGCCCTTCTTATCACGAAGAACCCCTTTAAAGTGGAAAGGTGCATTAAGAGGATTAGACAGAGAAAATTAAAGAAAAAACTCAAAGAACTGCCAGAGATCAAGTTTAACAAATCAAATGATATAATTCGTGAAAAAACGTTGTTATGCATCACAAGAGAACCCATTGAAATAGCGTATATTGTTCTTGATAAAGATCGTGTGAGTCCTTCCAGGCAGAACTCTAAGCAAAAGATTTACAACTTTATTACTGGCTATTTGATGCGCAGCTTGCCATATGAGAATACCACAAAATTAAAACTCATCGTGGATAAGAGGATATCCAATAAAGTTGTTCGATCTGATTTTGACCGATATGTACGGGAAAAAACTGGTTTCAAAGTGGACATTTCACATGAGAATTCGGAATATAATAAATGTCTGCAAGCTACTGATTTCATAGCCGGTGCAATCTTCCGTAAATACGAATCTGGAGACTGCAGGTTTTATGATCTTATTAAAGACCGGATAAAAATATCAGAACATTTATTAAGATAAAACAGTATGGTTAGAATTGATTTTAATAAAAAGAAGAGCGAACCCTGTGTACTTGGATCCATGCACCTCAAGGTACATTACTATTTCCACAGGACTTACTCGCTTAGTTAACATATTAATTCAGCGCATATTTAACATTTACTGTTCTCAGCCTAGGCAGTGCCGGCCAACTGCAGGCCAGCAGCACCCACCGGGCAGATCTGCCAGCATCCGGAACTTAAAGGTTGAAAAAAGCACTCATAAATAGTGCTATGATAAAAATCTATTTTGTTGACTTTTCGTCTTCGGTTCCCAGTGCCTCAGCATGTTCTTGTAAAGTTTTATAACTTTTATCAAATCTTTCATACAAGATATATGAAACCAAAAATAAAATAATTACTGATAAAGCCTGAATATAGATATAAATATTGAATGACGAATCATTATTTAATAAAAGTCCTGGAAATCCTGAAAAAAATAAACCTACCACATCAGCTATTGTCAAAGCTGCCAAACTACCCAACATTATTGAATATGTGCGCCCAAGGTGGTCTAACTTTATATCTAGTTTTTTACCAGTCATCATCATTTTCTTCGTTATTGCTACCTGCTAATGCACCAAGTGCACCGCCTATTATCATGCCAGCAGGGCCAAATGCAAGAAATCCTAAACCTGCCCCAACAAGGCCTAAACCCACAGCTGCATCGTGGGTTGTGTCTCTTTGATTTTCCATAATATTCACTTACTAATTTTGTGGGTACTAACAGTCTATTTGTATTATATATAACATTTTGGATTCTAAGTACCGAGATGACCAACGCAGCTGCTGGGATGTAAGCTACACACTCAAGACCCGGATATCCTCGAAGGCTGACCTCCTGATCAGCGTAGTAGCCAGGCAGAGGGGAGCCAGTTCCATTTCGCAATTAATAGTTCCGAGCCAGTTGCTTTTCAATTACTGGGCTCCGGACATAAGCTATTACTTCTATTTTTCAAGAATTTCTTTGTATTTCTTGAACTCAATGCATAGTTCATCTATTTGTTTTT
>JAKRWB010000567.1 GCA_022353185.1 ANME-2 cluster archaeon
TCTGCTTAATTTATATTAAACGCATGCTATATAAGGCTTGTTATAAAAAGTCTGTTCTACAAATAAAAATTTAG
The DNA here is from genome assembly GCA_022353185.1 of ANME-2 cluster archaeon. Taxonomy (GTDB): domain Archaea; phylum Halobacteriota; class Methanosarcinia; order Methanosarcinales; family Methanocomedenaceae; genus Methanocomedens_B. Next base: position 75 of record JAKRWB010000567.1, read on the forward strand.
AGAAAGTATTTTTAAGGCGACAATCGATAGGGTATGACGTCATTGAAAGTTATTTATGCATTAGAAAGTGTGAATTTTGGTGTGATACTGGAGAACATGGGATATAATATACATTATAGTGAATATAAATATGCCGCGGTTTTTGTGTTTCTAATATGGTCAGTAGCATGACTGAAAATAACTGAAACAACATTTACTGATAATGAAAACCACACCGATAAACGAGATGTCTAAAGTCCAGCGAAGTGGATTTAAACCGGAACCTTTTTTTAAAAAGTATAGCAGAAAAAAATAAAAGAGCCCAATGCCCCATCTTACTTAATGCAGTAAGATCGAAAAATTGGGTGTTACTTTAATATGAATTTTGTATTCGATTATATTTTGATGATTGTAAATTAATACGGTTTAAATCCACGATTACCTTTTTCAGATTTTCTTTTATCCCTGCAAGATTTACATCGTTTAGGCTCATCGTAGCCTTTCTCTTCAAAAAATTCTCGCTCTCCACCTGTGAATATGAATTCTTCACCACAGTCAGTGCATGTTAAAGTTATATCTTCCATACTTAATTTTCCTTATAAATTTTATCAGTATTTTGATGTTATCCATAGTTTATCGCAATGTACAGATAGAATTTACATTTCCTATCATATCTTAAACATTAAAAAGATATTACAATTACAAAAACAATGAATACTTGATTACCTTAATTTTTCCTGGGTCAAAATACTTAACAACACTAGTTTGGCGTAGCTCCTTAATAAAGCTAATGCTTCCATCGGCTATGGGACAAAAATAAATTGTGCTCCTTATTAGCAATCAATCTTACTCCTTCAAAACAATCACAAATACCCTTTTTCCAATATATTGAACCTTTCCCCAACTTAATTCTGTCCCACAGCCTTAACGTAATCAAAATCAAAATAACTAAATACTTTCCTTTTTTTCAAGTATATGCAAAATATGACTTTGTATTGACAAAGTGAGTACTGAATCCGAGGTTAGTACATGTTGACCGATAGAGTTGAAACAGAATTGGAATTACTGGAGCGGCATATCATTATTCTAAATGCTGTTATCCAGAAGGGTCCTATCGGCATTATGAAATTGTCAGAGGAAACAGGCATACCTAATCACAGGGTTCGTTATTCGCTCCGCGTACTTGAACAGGAACGGTTGATTGCACCTTCTACACAGGGTGCAGTGGCTCCGGACAAGGCCATAAAATTCATGAGTGAGTTTGAGTCATTTATTGTACGTCTGCGGGATAAGATAGATGGCATTAATGCAATGGTGTAATTGCTGCAAGAACGAGCTGAATTTATTATTCAATTATTGCTACAATCTGAATAATATATCTTTTAAAATACCGCCCTTCAGGCATTTTTTCGATTTATAGTAGTATTTTGACGGGATTCGAATCGACATATACCGAAGTTTAAGCAATATTTTCTACATATTGCCGTATTACCGAACAATGTGTGTTTACAATCCATGCGTGATCGGTTAAGGAATCTAAAAGGCTTACTGCTTCTGTTTTTTAAATATATCAATTGCCCCAGTCTGGTCAAG
>JAKRWB010000568.1 GCA_022353185.1 ANME-2 cluster archaeon
AACATAGACGGGTCAGTAACTCCCTGCACCCTCTTCAAGAACGTGGCATAATTGTTGATATCCCCCTCTCCCGGATACCTCTTCTCCTCTGCATATTTACCGGAAATATTTTGCACTGCCAGCAGCTCATTCGTGAGGATACCGTGTGAAAAATTATACAGTTCATTCTCCTTTTCAGGAATATCAGTCTTATCGAACACATCCCTCAAAACAGACTTCACAGCACTGATAATCTCACCTTCTGTCTTTTTCCTTATCTCAATGATGAGCTTATCTGCATCCTCTCTTCTTGTAATATACCTGGCAATCTCCTCAAAATTCGAAATAAGATAGGTCTTCTGGTATCGCAGTTTCACCTCTTCAGCAGCAAATAAAGTGGCGATAAGGCCTGATATGGTCATATCCTTCCAGCCATACGGCTTTCTCATGAAATGCTCCTTAAGGTCCTTCAGGACAACAGTAGTTTTTCTCTCATCACGTATTGATATGTAGTTCAACACTTCCTCAAGCGCCAGTTTATTTATATCGGACGCCCCTATGCCAAATTTCTCCAGGTCATCAGACCTCAATATCCGAAGGATATCGGTCTCTGATTCATAGGGATGCGTAACATACGATGATTTGCTGTAGACATTTCTCTCAAGTATCTCGAATCCGTCCTTTACCCTCTCCTTCGGATTCTTCTTCTCGATACTGGTAACTTCTTTCCCGTCAATGAAGATACGTGCATCCCGCACTCCTTCATGGATCCCAGAAATCCATGAATCCTTTAATTTTTCTGCCTCCTGCTTCTTATCTCCCAGTATTTTCTGAATCTCAGGAATCGTTCTTGAAGAACTGTTCTGCAACAGGTACTTGTTTATCTGAAGATTGCGCTTTATCAGCTCCGCAAACTTGCTCTGTTCAGGGAAAATAAAAAGCAGCGTATCAGTAGAATCGATATTGCTCAGATTCTCCCCACGTAAAGATTGCTGACCGCTGCCCCTCATCATTTCATCAGAGAACGGAGTTAAGAATCTGATAGTCAAATCAGCATTTCCCAGACTCTTGACCTTATCATCCACATAACGATTGAATTTCAATTCCCTGAACTTGACCGGACACACCTCATTGGAGTTATAAATCACATTATATATCTCATCAAGGATCAGGTGCCTCTCAATATCTATGTTCTTTATCTCCCTGTTGATCTCCTGCTCCTCATTAGTCAGGAAATGGAATGTATCACCAGATTTATTGATAAGGGTCTGCTCTTCAAGTCTCCGAAGCGACGCAGCAACCCTTTCTCGTAATTTCAGCTTATCCTCATCAACATTTGAAATTGACAGCACAACAAGATTATCAAGAGTAGGCTGGATCTCTTTGACATGTTTAATCATGAAAAGGATCTTCAAAATATCACTATCATGCTCCTCAAGCAGTTCATTTAGTTTAGCATGGTCTATTGTTCTCTTAATTATAGGGTCCAGAAAACTCTCCACAGTATTATAGAATGAATGGAATGGAATGAGCACGCCCACTTTGCTGTCACAATATTCCATAGCCGATTCCTTAAAAGCATTCAACATCGAGCGTTCACCCTTTGCCAGGTGCTTCCCGGTAAACCCGGTTTGCCTGATCTTATCAAATACCTTCTGCAAAAGATTGATCTGGTAAGGTACAAAAGGATAAACGCTTGTAAAGCCTTCCTCATCCTTGAAATTCTTCATTTCCGCACTGCCACGGGAGAACGAAATCAGGTTTTTCAGGATGGTCTTATTATCAGTATAGAACGAAGCCAGCATCTCACTGTGCTCCTCCTTCTTTTGCAGTATCCTCTTCTTGATTACTTCATCTACATTAGCACTTGATAAACTCAGCCTCGTATCGAAACGTGCCTGTATCTTTGAAAAATCATTTCCTTTGAC
>JAKRWB010000569.1 GCA_022353185.1 ANME-2 cluster archaeon
AAACTTACAGACCATATTTGGACATTGAAAGAATTATTAACGTTCAGAGTGCCGGTTCAGTAAGTCGGGGACACGACCCGGATTTGTAGTTGTTTTTTTGGGTTAGTGGATATATGCATAATGATTAGTGTGATTTTTTGAGAGAAATTTACTCAAAGATGGGTTATAAAAATAATTGCCTTATTTTAACAGGGAATATTCCATTTTCCCACATCCTATCTGCTCGGCATACCTGAGGTGTACGATCGGGTCGACTCCCCACACATCGATTATACTCCTGCCGTGATGCCCCATCTTCCCGTTAATAAGGTCAACTGTTGCCGCATCTATTGCCACCGGGTCAGTAGAAGCTGTAATTCCAACATTCTCTGCAAATTGAGGGGCTGAGAAATTGAAACAATCACATCCCGGGGTCAGGTCATATATCCAGTTGATGTATCCTATCCTGCCTGACAGGCACTTGATAGGGCCAAGTGCCGCCTCACCCAGCATTTTTTGCATTTCCACATCTACGTCATCAGGCGCAATGATAGCTTCCTGCGGGCAAGAAGCCATACATGCCAGTTCACCCCGGCACAGTTCATGGTCTACACGGGCATAGGTGTCTTCTAATACCAGGGCATCCCAGGCACATATATCGATACAATCACCGCAGGCGACGCATTTCTCAGGGTCAATGGTTGGCCTGCCCACCTCATGCACCCTGGTCTTACCTTCTTTATCCAGGCAACCCATGCCCAGGTTCTTAATGGCACCCCCGAATCCCGAACCGGGATGTCCCTTAGCATGGGATAACACAACCATGGAATCGGCTTTTGCGATGGCTGATGCTACAGTGATGTCTTTTAGCACCGAGCCCCCGATGTCCACACTTACAGCATCATCTCCAAGCAGTCCATCTGCCACAATGAAGGGTGCATTCATACTGGCCTGGGTAAAACCGTTCATAGCGGCAGCCCATATCAATTCTGCAGCATTGAGTTTCATGCCCTTGTATAGGGTGGTGGTATCAGTGACAAAGGGAATACCACCTGCATCCCTGACCAGGTCTACCACCGTACGCACCAGCACGGGCCTGATATATGTAGTATTGCCATATTCACCAGGATGTATCTTGACTGCCACGATGTCACCTTGCCTGACCGGTGATATCTTTTGGAACAATTCCTTTATCTGCTCTAGCTGATTGGTTTTTGGTCCCACGTCCTCTGCTGACCTGAAAAATACATCATTTGTCATAATATCAATCCTTCAATAGTTATAGATGAAATTGTTTTATCCTTAAAAACCTATTTACACAGAAAAAGTTAAATTGAATAGTCCTATTAAGATTTAAAATTATTATTATCCGGAAGTGACAATGTCAAATGCGAAAAATGAAGAATATCGATGATGGAACAGGTTGGAAAAATGAAAAATCCAAGGAACTATATGGCATTGATAACTGGGGTAGCGGATATTTTGACATAAACCGCAAAGGTAACCTGTTGGTGAAACCTGATAAAGGCAAGAATAAGGTCGAGATCCTGCAGGTGATGGAATATCTGATAAAGAATCGGATAAAGCCGCCTGTACTACTTCGTTTTCCCCAGATACTCGAGAGTCGGATAAACGAATTATATGATTCATTTGAGCATTCCATTGAGGAATTCCAGTACCAGGGCTCTTATAAAGGCGTATTTCCCTTAAAGGTAAATCAGCGCAAGGATGTAGTGGAAGAGATAGTCAGGGTTGGCAGGAAATACAACTACGGATTGGAAGCGGGTAGTAAGCCTGAACTTATCGAGAGCCTGTTCTTCAAACTGAGCCCTGAATCGCTGCTGGTGTGCAACGGTTACAAGGACAAGAACTACATAAAGACCGCCCTGCAAGCCACTCATTTCAGGAAGAACATCATTCTGGTGATAGACCAGTTGAACGAGATAAATGATATTATCAGACAATCCAAAAAACTGAGTGTCAATCCCGGTTTGGGTATCCGCATACGGTTGTATTCAAGGGGGAGCGGCAAATGGGTCGAGTCAGGTGGCGAATCTGCAAAGTTCGGATTGACCACCGGCGAACTGCTCAGTGCTATTGAGAAACTTAGAAGTAATGGCATGATACAGAACCTGAAGATGCTGCATTTTCATATTGGCTCCCAGATCACAGATATTCGACGTATACAAAATGCGGTAATGGAAGCTTCGAGGATATTTGTCGAGGTCAAGAAGCTGGCTCCTGAACTGGAATACTTCAATATTGGCGGGGGGCTTGGTATTGATTATGATGGCAGCAAGACCTCGTCCGATGCCAGTGCCAATTACGCCATGCAGGAATATACCAACAATGTGGTGTACACACTAAAGGAGGTTTGTGACGAGGAAGGCATTGAACACCCGACCATTGTATCAGAGAGTGGAAGGGCAGTAGCTGTATATCATTCCATGCTTATTACCAATCTGGCGTATGAGAAATCCATAATACATAATGTGGATTTTGAGGTCACTGAGGACGATTCTAATGTCATCAAGAAATTCCAAAGCTGTTTTAATGAGATTACGGTGAAGAACTACCGCGAATACTACCATGACAGTCTGGAGTATAAGGAAGAACTTGTCAATATGTTCAACCTGGGCCAACTGGACCTGTCAGAGAAGGCTAAGGGTGAAACACTATTCTACAAGGTATGTCAGAAGATACACAAGTTTATAAGTCAGACCGGGAACGAGTCGGAAGAATTCGATTATGTTCGAAAATTAATGTCCAATAAATATCTAGGTAATTTTTCGCTGTTCCAGTCCATGCCCGATTTCTGGGCTATAGGCCAGTTGTTCCCTATCGTGCCCATACAGAAATTGAACCTACAGCCTGAGTGCGTTGGTACTATACTGGATATGACCTGTGATTCAGATGGCGAGATAGATCGGTTCACTGATGTAATGGACGTAAAGGAAATGCTGGAGTTACATTCACTGGACAGGCAGCCCTATTATGTAGCCATACTTCTCCTTGGAGCCTACCAGGACGCTATCGGTGACCTCCATAACCTGTTCGGAGCAGTGCATGAGGTCCATGTAGTGGTTAAGGATGAAGATGAATGGGAAATCAAGAAGGTTATCAAAGGGGATAATGTGAGTTCTGTTTTGAAGATGTTGCATTTTACCAGATCGGGCCTGGTGAAAAGTATCGAATCATCCATTCAAAAGGCAATGGATGAGGACGACCTGAATCCCCTGACTGCTAAGAGTATACTGAACAATATGAAAAAAGAGATTAATGATTATACATATCTTGATTTCTAGGTGTGGTTTTCATGAATAAAGAGCATTTTACCAATCATCCCACTGTCCCGATGGATGTGACAAGCAGGACCGTCAGTGAGATTACCCGTGCCATGACCGAAACCGGATTCCAGGGCCGCAAACTGGGTGAGTCAGTGGAAGCATGGGTCCAGATGTTGCAGGAGGATGAGGTCACTATTATGATGGGGCTGTCAGGTGCCATGGTGCCAGCGGGTATGAGGGGTATCATCACCTATCTTATCCGGCATAGGCTGATTGATTGCCTGGTGTCCACGGGTGCCAATATCTTCCACGATATCCATGAGAGCCTTAACCGGAAGCACTATGTAGGCACTCACCTTGCAAACGATGAAAACCTTTTCAAGCATGGTATTGACAGGATACATGATGTGTTTGCGGTTGAGGAGGAGTTCAGGGAGGCAGACAGGCTGATTGGTGATTTCGGGGCGTCCCTTGATAGTGACAGGACATATTCATCCAGGGAGTTTATCTCGCTATTGGGCGCCCGTGTGAAGGAGCTGGGCGGGCGGAGTGATTCCATTATTGTGAGCGCCTATGAGCATGATGTGCCTATATTCATCCCCGCGCTGACCGATTCGTCCATTGGTATTGGGCTGGTGTATGCCCGCCGGCATGGACATGAGGTGATAGTGGACCAGATAAAGGATGCGGATGAGATAACGCAGATCGTGGAGCAGTCCAAAAAGACGGGTGTGGTGTATGTGGGCGGCGGGGTGCCCAAGAACTTTATCCAGCAGACCGAGGTGATTGCATCCCTGATGGGTGGGGATGTGGGAGGGCACGATTATGCCATCCAGTATACTACGGATGCACCTCATTGGGGCGGATTGTCCGGGTGTACTTTTGATGAGGCTGTGTCCTGGGGCAAGGTGGCCGGGGGTGCCAGGAAGGTGCAGGTGTTCGTAGATGCTACTATTGCGCTGCCGATTGTGGCACATGCGCTGCGCGAGCGGATGGAGGGGGTGGTGCGCCAGGGGCCGGTGTTTGATTGGGGAGAGGATGGGTTGAGGGTGCGGTATGGGTGATGCCCATATTTTGATAAATAATGCTTTATGACGAATGTAAGTTTTAATGTCTGCCATACTAATTAGAATCCTACGGAGACATTTTTGATGAAAAATGTACTCTTCCTGTAGTAATAGAAAATGACGAAAACAGGGATTTCCACGATGTAATTTAGGTTACATCCTTATTTAAACCTGACCTCAACTTTTCTATTTCCCAACCATGGTA
>JAKRWB010000570.1 GCA_022353185.1 ANME-2 cluster archaeon
GCCTCACCTGTATCATTGCAGTGGTGCAAAAAATGTAAAAGCCTGATGGAATACAAATCAACAGAATGCAGCAATACCATAAATGGTAAAACATGTTTGCATGAAGGAAAAAAGATGACAGGTTTCATCACAAAGGATTCAATGACCACAGGAAAACTTGAAAAAGCATATGTGAACAAAACTATAGTCACAAAATGTCCTATAACCAGGGGGGGGCACACAAGTCCGGGTTTGGATTATGAGTTGTCGCCTTATCATATAGAAAGCATTTCCCCAAAAACAAAATTCGGATTCAGGTGTATTGTTGAAGATGAATTTGTAGATGATTTAAAAGATACACTAAACGAAGCAGGTGTTTTTGGAGGACTTGGTGGGTATAGGTCTAGAGGATACGGGACTGTGGCATTTACTGAAATGAATAAATCATCTGTTGATGATGTGATAAATAAACGAGCAAATGAATTATCACAAATTTCCAACCTGGTGATGGTTACCAACTCACCAATGATCATAAGAGACGGTAAGATTCCTATTATAGGATTTGATTCCCAGTTTTGTGATTCTGCAGCAAAAACGTTCGCATTGAGTGGACATGATGGAGTGTTGCGGTTAAAGCATGATAAAGATGTGATTAAGCAACGGATCACAAAAGGAATAGCAGCAGGTTGGTCTATAAAACACGAAAATCGAGTACCGGAAATAATTTCGTGCATCGGGCCTGGCAGTTGTGTGGAGATAGATGCAAATAATTTCAAAGCATTAGCTGCTCTTGAAGTATTTGGAGTGGGTGAAATGACCAATAGCGGCTATGGGGATGTGTATTTTATGGAGGGCAGCATATGATCGATATGATGATACAGGTTAACAGGAATTCATGGGAACTGGCTGTAATTGCTATGGTTCAAAATGGTGGCAAGGTGGAAGCATATTCCACAAGCCAAATACGGAAAATAATGAGCGCTTCAAAATCACCGGAGTACCTAGCCAATATCAAAAACATCATTGATAATTATTCCCCGGCACCTCCACAAGGTAAACATCCAAATCAGGCACAAGGCGAGATTCGCATAAAACGTGAAACAAATGCTAAATTTGGGGATAATCTTCTTGAGATTATACAAGATCACGATGCTAAGTATGCACAGAATCTTTTCAAGTATGTTCTGTGGAACATAAAGATAATTGAACAGAACTTCAAAGGTCGTGTGAATATATTACCATTGATACTTGAATGTGAAAAAGTGGATGACATGGATAATGTTTTGGTTATGTTGAAAAACATATCCAGTTCTAACCAGACTCCAAGAAAAAGCTATGGGCATGAAAACCGCAATCAAACCGGCGGAAATTACAGGAGGAGAGGATAATGGCAGTTGAGAATAATGAAAATGAGTTAAGTGAGTTTAATAGAGAAGAGTTGAAGGATTTGGTGTTGGATTCGTATGAGCTCATGCTAAAAATTCCAAATCCAAGACCTCCAAGTTTTGAGATCCAGTCAAGAAGCAAATTAAAGAACCTTTCAGAGGCATTGCGTGAATTTCCGGATGCATCGGCGTCAGTCACTCATTTTGTGAAAAGCGCATCGTATTTCCTGCCGCGTTCGGATTCTAAATTGACAGATTTCCTGGATATGTTGCTCATAAAAGTTAAGAAGATACAGTTATCCGAATCAAATCCCGAAAAAATCCAAAAGAAGATTGGATATCTTATCGGATATAGTAACTGGAGTATGGACGCAGTCTGCCATATATTCAAAATTATTCGTGAAGATAATGAGGTCGAGAAAAGATTGCAGACAATGGTTGGTGCAGAACTGAAGGTTTTGGGTGCCGAAGATAAAGCAAGTGGAATTGTTCGTGATATTATGCAATGGAAAGCAGGCAGCAACAGAGAGGGGAGATAACAATGTTTGCAAAACTTGAAAATCGCATAATTGTACAATACAAGGTCACAACAAAATCAGACTTGCATATAGGTGGTCATACAACCATCGAACCTTCTGAGGTCGATAGTCCAGTTATCAAGAACACAGCAGGTTATCCAATAATTCCTGGTAGCAGCCTCAAAGGTGTGTTAAGGACAGAGCTGGAACGATTGCTTAGAGGACTCGGGGTCGATGGTGTGTGCACACCTGATAACCTCTGCCACACAAAAAATAACGAAAATAAAGAGTGTCCGATCTGCCTTGTTTTTGGTGGAGCTGAGATGGCAGCATCAATACGCATCAAAGACGCGACAGCAGATTACAAAAAAACATTGATACGTGATGGTGTTGCGATCGAACGACAGAATCGAAAAGCGCGCAAAGGTGGAAAATATGATATTGAAGTTGTACCAAAAGGCACTGTTTTCACAGGAACATTGAGCGTAGAAAACAGTGGACTTGGCAAATGCGAACACACAAAACTCGGAGCTTTGCTAAGTCTTATAAGTTTCTTCAATTCATGTTCAGGAAGTATAGGACATGCAATTTCGCGCGGGTTTGGTGAAGTTGAAATTGTAATCGAAAAGATCAATGTGATCACAGCTCAGGATTATCTTAGTGGTGACTATGCTGGAATAGAATACCTCAAGGATAATCTTGAATACGCAGAACTTAAGAGCAACGCTATTGCTGACTGGTCTGAATACATAATTGATTATATGAGTGGTAAAGATGAGTGATTTTGATGTGTTCAGCAATCGCTGGGAAATTACAGGTAAAATTACCCTTGTGACACCGCTTCGTATAGGTGGAGGACAGAATGCAGGCGCATATTCACTTTCACAATCTCCTGTTTTGATTTCCTACGATGCACATACACAAACGGCACAACCATATATCCCGGGAAGCAGCTTAAAAGGTGTATTAAGAAGCACAATGGAACGTATAATTCGCACATTAAATGAGAAAAAATCATGCATTGCTGTGGGAGAGAGAAGAGCAGTTAATAATGTACTGTGCGGAAAAAGTGACTGTGTTCCATGTTCGATCTTTGGTTCTCAAAAGTCAGGTGCAAGCATAAGGGTGCAGGATGCACATCTTTGTGATGATGTCGAATTTGGAAATGTATTGGATGAACGACCGCATTGCGCAACTCTCTATGATAAAAGGAGTGACCGTTACGAAATGCAGATGGTACGCAGGGGCAACTTTAAAGTACCAAAAACAATTTTGCGAATGGAAGAAGTGGTTGCTACAAATACATCTTTTGATTTGAACATTAATATTGATAATGTAAACGACCGTGATATCGGTCTTCTTATGCTGATGCTTGAGGAGTTCAATCACAAGCGCTGTCATCTTGGTGGTGGTGTTTCCCGGGGCCACGGATTTGCGGATATTGGGGATCTCAAGGTAATCAAAAAGACAATTGATAGTGATAACAAGTTGTTTTTTAATGTCTTAGAAGAGCAGTGTGACATCGATAAGCTTCGCAATTATGCAAAAGATTATCTTCGAAGTATTGATGATGGAAATGAGATTAACCGACGGGATTTCGATATTTACTATCGTGCATACCAAACAAAAGGAATGTCCGGTCATCTGGTTGTCAAATATAAGATTACAACTCTTAAACCATTTCAGATGCCTGGTGTTGATGAGAGCACAGTTACAAACTACGGGGTTCCGGTTATTCCTGGTTCAACGATTAAAGGATTTTTAAGGCATAAATTGATTAAAGATGGAGTTGTGGCTTCCATTATTGATGAGATATTTGGCTCTGTGAAAGGAAATTACCAACATCGTTCCAGATTGCTTGTCTCGGATGCGTATCCAGATGAAAATTTTGCTGGTCGTGATATGATTCCGGAAAATACGACATTAACCATGTGGGTTGTGTTCGATAATATGGAGGCTAATGAAGTTAATCTGATTAAAAATGTTCTCACAAGCCGTCAGGTAATCACTGGAAAACGTATTGCAGGTGTCCGTAAAGGTAAACCCGCTGACAACAATGAAGTTGAATTCTCAGCAGTGACCCCTGAACGGTTTAATATATCGAAGTATCTTAAAGAATCATAATGAAATATTTTATTTGAATAATCAGTTCGAGTTCATCTTAATAACTATAACCCGTAGCTCTGTTGCGGTTAAGTGTGCCGTCGCAACTTTTGACATTGGACATTTTAAATCGTAAAATAAACTATGTGGTGAATTCAA
>JAKRWB010000571.1 GCA_022353185.1 ANME-2 cluster archaeon
AATTGGTTACATAATCTATTGATTTCTGCATCGATGGGAGGGTATCGCTACTAACCACAGAAAACATCAGAACCAGGAATTTGTTATTGTGTCAAGATAACATATGAATCTTACTAAGATAATCGGGTAACCGTTCTTTGGATGAACTCAAACTTGAATATTGTTTTTCAATTACATCGCTAAATCTCGCAAGTACTTTCTTATTAATGTCTTCTTGATTCTCGAAAATCCCTATAGAAGTAAAAGAAGATCCCCACCTTTCAAATGTTAGGCAGGTAATCATTGCATCACGACACTTATCATTATTATATATACCAAAAATAAATAATGGCATCTCATTTTCAACATAACAGTCTACAGGATACTTTCCATTAGAGTCTTTACTAGATTCTTTGTAGTCAAAATTACATTTATCTCCAAAAAGTCCCACTAAATATTCTTGGAATTCTTCGTAAAATAATGATCTAATACGTTCTCTTTTAGTAAAGGCAATGTCTGTTACTTTAATTAGTCCCTGGATAAAAGTGTAAAATCCATCACTGAAATAATTATCTTCGACAAAACATTTTAATTCCCCACTATCATTTTCAAGATCATGAGTCTTGAGGACCGAATTGATTATTTCTTTCCTTTTACCTCTATCGAAATCTAAATCATCATATGATAGATGCATGAAAGTATGTCCTTCATCAGTAAAATACCATCCGTTCCCATTCTTTTTAAGAACTATATTTAAAAAATCTCCATCTTCAAAGGTAAATGGAGCTGAAATTATAAACCTATCTTTACCTTCAGGGAACATTTCAATTTCATCACAAACTTTTTTTCTGAATTCTTTTTCAAGTGATTCGATGTCCATATTACCACCTAATTAAAATTATTTAAGAAAGAAATATCTCCCTTAAAATTGCAATCAATTAGCATTTTTGTGAGAGCATCTTTCCAATTGTTGTATGCATCTGTTACTTCAGCATATCCATCAATTCTGAATCCAGCCTCTGGGTATCTCTGGGTTGCTTTATGTATATGGAAATCTCTGAATTTGTTCTTTTCAATTTGATTCTTATGGATATGTTTTCCATTATATCTTCTTAATATGTGATATTTTCTTTTTTCATCTACATAAATCAATATCACGGAAAAATCAAAGAAGTTTAATGTATTTTCTCTTATTCTTAGCCTAAAATTTTTTCCAGAATTTGATCTCACATCCAAATCATATTCTCTATATGCGCGATTTTCTTTATTTTTGAGTCGAATTTCATTCAAGTTTTTTGAAGAGAAAGGTTTAACGTCATCAATTAAAACTTGAATTTCGGAATCTGAAAGCATAAGTCATCACAATAAATTGATTACATTTTGTTTATTAGCGTATATATAATATTCTAAAATTATTTAATTCATATGACATTAATTTGAACTAAATATTTCACATATTTTTATTCCCTTCTAATGATAGAATTCTTTTATAATACAATTTATGCCAAATAGTCAAATCCTCTTGGTAAGCAGACTGAAAGTAATCAAATTGAATCCCATTGGAAATAAATCTAGTATCAACTCAGATGCCATCAGGAAGTCTGTGACTGAGGGCCACCCATTATTATTCTTAAGACATGATCGCGTCAGCATCCTCACTATACATCGGGTCAATTACCGTGCGTCTTTGTGCGCGCATTGCCATAATCCCACCAGTTTCAGAGCAT
>JAKRWB010000572.1 GCA_022353185.1 ANME-2 cluster archaeon
GCCGTATTAGCAGTAATTTCCCCATTCAACTTAAAAGTTATTGTTTTTCCTTCATCTGAATTATTACCTGTAACATAAATATAATATTGACCATCTTGAACTTCAAATTCTTCACTGTGTAATTCATCATCGATATAAGCTTCAATAATTGTTCCGGTTTGAGACCAATCACCATTATATGCTACATTCCCATAGAATTGATTAGGTACTGACGGCATTTCATCCTCTGCTGAAGAGATTACTGTCAATCCCGTTGATATTAGAAAAATCGAAAGAAGGAGTAATATCCTGATTGATCTGATATCATTATTTTTTTTCTGATTCATATCTGTTATCACCTAACTATTCAAATAATCATATGGCTAATTAATAAATACAAATTAAAAATGAAAGGACCATTTATTGATCCTTTCACTATTTTTTCAATTCTATTCTCAATTCTATTCTCTATTCTGTTTAATCTCTATTCTATTCTTATTGCATTCCATACATTGTAGTATCCTGTTTCATCAGAATATAATAGCCTAGACCTGGAGTCATATCACTGAAATCATCAGGGTAATATGACCATCCTGTGGTTTGTGAGTAGGTATTTAACTGCATGAATAACAAGTTATCCTCTGGAGATTCAAGTCCGGTTCTCGTAGTGAAATCGGCTATATTACCAGGTTCATATACTACCATATCTTCAGTATGTACGTGACCAATCATGTTCCAACCTTCATAAAGTTCTTGTTGGGGCTGGGAATCAGTTACAAAATCTACACATACTGTCAGTGGGGCATTTTTCAATACCTGGAAACCACGACATGGAAGAACATCCGGATTACTATCCCAACCATCATGTGGGTTGAAATATTGAACTTGTTCTCCTGAGAATTGGTCAATATCGAAGATAGTTATTCCACTGATATCGGATGCATCAATTGTCTTTGGAATTGAAACAAAGTTCAAACCGGCTTCAAGGTCTAAGCAGAAGTCACATAGACATGCATTACCGCCAGTGTCTTCAATAACAACCTGACCGTTCACTGAGCTACTTGGTAGAACATCAGTCCCCCGGAGTACATAGACATTATTCAAGTCCAATGGTGATGTTCCATCCGTAGTCTTGGAAGTGAATGAAATCTGTACAAGTATTCCCGAATCTGATGATGCAGGATC
>JAKRWB010000573.1 GCA_022353185.1 ANME-2 cluster archaeon
CAATAGCATTAGACCATCTCCTTTTTCGAGTCTGTTCTTAAACTTGACAGTTCAATTTTTTTATGAGATAAAACGAATCACGACCATTTCCGCAGGCGATATCAAGAATTGTTAAAATGTTGTTCTACGCTGTGTGTCTTTGTGCGAAAATCTGATGCGAAATACTGACGAAATAGCTTCAAATTTTCGAAAGTTTCATCTAAATCATTGGCATGCAATTTAAATATATCTATAAAATCCCTCAAATAGGGGTATATAATATAAACTATTAAAATATGTGGATTTTAATTGTGAGGGGCAAACGATGATATTTATGTGAGGAAAGCTAATGTGACAAAGTCAAGATAATATTTGATTATAAAAGACTGTCCACACCTCGAATAGATTCCAAAGTAGAAAGCAGTGTGGAAAATATAAAAAAGTAATGTTATACAACAAATAGGATTCGTCTTTTTAAGATTGTTTTGTCATATTTCAATCTCAACAGGATAGATAAGACTCCCCTCGCCCTCTAAGGTCTGGGGCAGTGTTCGATGGTCCACAAATTTAAAGTCCTCGCCCGGAACAATACACCTCAATGACTCCTTTGGACTTGTTGGTTTCATTGTTCGTCTCGAATCCTTGAACCTGTAAGATTTGTATTTGTTGTACAATTAGTAAAATGTTTGGAAGATATATAAAGGTATTGATTACAATGATTAAAATGTTTCAATATGTAGTCTCAGTTCCACACTCACATTCACAGAGTCTTGACATGAAAATAGTATAACTTGGCTTCAGTGACACACCCCAGACCAGAGGTCCATAGGCATCAAAAAGATGCTCGAATTCACGAGCAATGGCTTGAATTAAATCTATTATTCCGATTGTTTTGCAAAGATATAGGAAAAAGGTATCGCAATTATGTCTCCGATGATATAGGTCGCAAATATTACAGCAAAGACTATCGCATATGTTGGAAATTGTCCCATGACTACTAGGGGTAGAGCAACACCAATGAACCATATCGCCTTATAGCAAAGTTGCAGTAACAGAATAGGCACAAATTTGAGGGGAGATCGTAAACCCAATATGGATAGAAGCCCGAATGCCACATAGACGCTGCCAGCAATTCCATATATGATTGGATCTTGACTGTGCATTCCTAATTGAGATATCATCATGTTAGGAGCGATAATCATTGCTAATCCTAATCCTCCTGCTAGGATAATGGTGTAGATATACATGAACTTCAACCAAACCATTCGCACTTTGATTTCATTTACTATTTTTTCACCTCCTTTTTTTCGGCATCATAACATATTTAATATTGGACAATTATCGAGCATAAATTCGTCAAAAGTCACGGACCCCGGACATCGCTAACGCTCTGTCCGAAGGCATCGTAGCGGATGCTCAGATTTCGTTTAGAATCTTATCGATGGTAGGTTTAATCTTCACAATTTCGTTAATTAGTTTAATTATTTTGTTGCAAAAACCCTTTGTGTCAAATGAATCTCCATTCGAGTAATTCTCATATTCTAAAGATTTAGAGATTTGGTAATCATTTCTCTGCTCACCCCAATCATCCATGAAATCTTTTGTTAATGCTTTATTTAATTTATCATTGAATATTTCACATTTTGGCCATTCAACAGGAACATAAAGACCTACAAATGGATTTGATTTATATGGTTTCTTATTAAAAAATATAGCAATGGCAATCTCATCATCATCGTTTAAAACTTTCCACTCTTTAGGATAAAAATATATCTCAATATCTCCCACTTCAGTTTCCCAAGAACGTATGTCTGCAAATTCATTTTTAAGATTATTTTCTATATATTTTAGAAATCGTTTAACATCATTTTTATATTCATTTTCAAGAACATCAATAGCCTCTTTGATTGTTTTGATATTTGCCAAACTTAATTCTACACGATTTGAGAATTCAAACATTTCTTTTTCCATAATCTATTCTCCTAAATCCATGAATATATGATTTATAAAATGACGGATTAAAAAATTAGAATCACCTTGAAATTGGATATTTTCTAACAAATCACGAATAATTCGATACGAAACGTGTTTAAAATCTGGTGATTCAGGTTTCTGATTGTAAGGGGTTAAGTAAGCAAGAAAAACATTCTCATCAATAATACCTTTGGATTTAAATTGGTTGGCATAATTTTTTGTTTGATTTATACCTTCTGTACTATCAATTTTATTTTCAATGACTAACCATCCATTATTACTTTCAACAACAATATCTGGTTGATTTCCATCTCCATGGTTTTTTCGTATTGTTACTTTAACATTGGAAAATGGAGGCAAATTCTTTTTATTAAAAACTTTTTCTAAAAAACCTCGAATAAACAAATCTCCTATTCCATGAGCTTCTTCTGGGTTTAAAAGCCATGCTAGTATATTAGAATGTGTATCTTCATGCCTATGATTTCCCAGAACTTCAAAAAGATTAAAGTAAGTTTTTCGCCATTTTCCTTCTTTTTTTGCATTATTCACTCTCGATATAAGATTATTAAAATTTTCTTTGAATTCTTTGACTTTTCTACTCTCGTCTCGTTTTTCGATAGCATCAAAATTTAACTTTAATCTTAATAACCCATTCCGAAAATCCTGAATATTCACTTTATTATTATCTTCTAAATTCATAATTATAAATTAACTCCCTAAAATATCAAATAAGACACTCAGAATTAATTCTATTTAACAATATCTAAAATGAAATTACAATATTAGCACCTGCTTAGATTCAGAAAAAGTTGATTAGGTATCAATCATTTATCCGAGCATGAATTCCCCATCCCGGTAGAGTCAACTTGTGGTTACCCTTGGACGATAATATTAAATGGATTTCCGATCTCAAAGTTGAATATAAATCATATAGTAATAATAATTTATAAACATTCCACCATTCTAATCTGAAAAAAATGGGTTAATCTGATTAGAATCAGACTATAATCATATAGTTATATGGTAATACTATATGGCGATATTTTTCCAATAAAAGTAAAAAAGCTATAACAAGCAATGGTACAGCAATGTATTTAACATTTTCCTAATCTCAATATCAAACCTATAAAGCAATCAAATTAGAGGTATGTAATTGGGTTAGTATTATGCTGTTTGAAGACCTGATGCTTTAGTACGAGGTTAGTTATTTAGCGTAATATCGTAAATATGGATATCCAACATAAGGTTGAGGATGCCTCGGACTTGTAGTCCGGCGGTGGAACGGCTGGGGCTCAAAATCATGGGCATGAACTAAATGGAAAACTCTATAAACTGGTTAATAAGTTTATCTATCAAATTAATGAGACTTTTTAATTTATTCTGGATTAATGGGTCATGGTAAAAAAGATTAACCGCAGAGGACGCGGAGGATCGCAGAGGGTTGTTATTTT
>JAKRWB010000574.1 GCA_022353185.1 ANME-2 cluster archaeon
GCCATAATCCGGTTAACAGGACAAAATTTAATTCCGGAATTTGTTGCATTATTCTTAAATTCTGAAATTATTGAAAAAAAGTTCTTCAAATCATCTATCAGCACAACAATACCCTTGATTAAAACAAAGCATCTGAGGGAAATAGACATTCCTGAAAAAACACTCGATATACAAAAGAAAATTGTTGAACTTAATCAACTTCAAATGAAGGAAAAAATGTTACTGTCTTGTTTAATGAAAGAAAAAGGAAAACTTGCCAAAGCCAGCATAAATAAAATCATAATTGAGGAATAACTATGGATACAAAAACATCAAAGAAGACTATTTCAAATACCCTGTGGAGGGCTTGTGATACATTTAGAGGAAAGATTGACTCATCAACCTACAAAGACTACATTTTGGTCATGTTGTTTGTAAAGTATCTATCAGATACCTATAAAGAACATCTGGAAGAGTACACAGAAAAGTATGAAGGAGATGTAGAGAGAATACAGCGCGCTTTAAACAGGGATCGGTTTGTATTAGACGAAAAATCAACACTCGATTATATTTACAGTAAAAGAAACGAATCAAATGTCGGCGAAGTCATCAATAAGGCATTGGAGCATATAGAAGAAGAAAACAAAATGAAACTGCGGGGTGTTTTCAGAAATATCGATTTCAACTCTGAGGCTATTCTTGGACAAACTAAGGATCGAAACAGCATGTTAAAACACCTGCTTGAAGATTTCAAGGATCTTGACCTGAAACCTTCAAGTGTAGGAACTGCAGATGTAATCGGCGATGCATATGAATACATGATTTCCAGATTCGCATCTGACGCAGGAAAAAAAGGGGGTGAGTTTTTCACGCCATCCGAAGTTTCTGAATTAATTTCAAAGCTTGTAAAGCCAAAAGAGAATGACAGAATCTATGACCCTACATGCGGATCAGGCTCGCTGTTGATTAGAACCGCAAAGAAAGTTCCAAGTGGAAAGGTTGCACTTTACGGGCAGGAGAGAAACGGGCAGACTCATTCACTTTGCAGGATGAACATGTTCTTGCATAATTTTGATGATGCAAATGTTATGTGGGGGGATACACTTTCAAATCCACTGTTCCTGGATGAAGGGCAGTTAATGAAGTTCCAGGTTGTAGTTGCCAATCCACCTTTCAGCCTTGATAAATGGGCTATGGGCTTTGCGGGAAGTGGAGATGAGAAAGAGTTTAAAATGGAAGCATCGCTTGACTCATTCAGAAGGTTTGAATGGGGTGTTCCCCCAAAATCAAAAGGGGATTATGCGTTTGTCCAGCACATGCTTTACTCTTTGGCAGAGGGGGGAAGGATGGGGATTGTCCTGCCTCATGGTGTGCTTTTCAGGGGGGCAGCAGAAGGAAAGATTAGAACGCAGATCATTGATATGAACTTGCTTGATGCTGTTATCGGGCTTCCTGCGAATTTATTTTTTGGAACAGGAATTCCTGCATGCGTATTGGTGTTCAAGAAAAACCGAAGCAGAAGAGATATACTATTCATTGATGCTTCAAATGACGG
>JAKRWB010000575.1 GCA_022353185.1 ANME-2 cluster archaeon
GCGACAGACTGACATATTCTGCCTCCGGTTTGCCGGCAGGCGCGAGCTTTAACACCGCATCAGGAGCATTCTCATGGACGCCTGAGGATGGGCAGGCAGGCACCTATGTAGTTACATTTGAAGTGACGGATGGGTACATCAACGACTCGGAAGCTGTTACGATCACTGTAAACGAACTTAACCATGCACCTGTACTTGCCTCGATCGGAGCCAAATCGACGAATGAAGGAAACAAACTCGAATTCACCATCGCCGCAACCGACTCCGACAACGACCCTCTCACCTACTTCGCCATCGGCCTGCCCACCGGCGCAACCTTCAACCCCGATACCCGCACCTTCTCCTGGACTCCTGGTGAAACCCAGGCCGGCAAGTACACAGTGCGCTTCGAGGTCACTGACGGCTTACTGACAGATGCAGAGGATGTCACGATCACAGTGAATGACATTCAGGAGGACACAACGCCGCCCTCTGTGACATATCCAACCGCAGCTCCGTTCATAATCCCCACCGATACTGACAGCGATCCACAATGGGGCGAATCGTCCCGGTTAAACGTCACCGTGACTGATGATGACGGCATTGCCAGTGTCACCATAGACCTGTCCGCCATCGGCGGATCAGCAGCACAGCCAATGGCCAATATTGGCGGCAATATCTGGTCGGTAGCCACTGTTGCATCTGCCGGAACGCCTCCACAAACATATGATCTGAGAGTGAACGCTACAGATATATACGGCCACTCAAACACGTCTGCTGTCATCAGTCTGACAGTTGTAAAGAATGGAGATGTCAACAACGATGGTAAGGTGGATTATATCGGGGATGCAGTATATCTTGTGAGGCATACAAGAAATACGCCGGGTTATGAGGAAGTTCTCTATGGGATTGCAGATGTCACCGGTGATGGTAAGGTTGATTTTGTCAATGATGCTGTATATCTTGTAAGGCACACAACAAATGTGCCAGGATATGAGATACTTCATTAAAAGAGGTTCGAAAAATGATTAGGAAAACGATAACAGTAGCGTTAATGATCTTCGGATTATCGCTGATAACCATTTCAACAGCCGCATCTGCAGCAACCATATCAATTGGAAATGGTAGTGCAGGGGTCGGCGGAACCGTTGTTGTACCGCTTATGATCAACGACGTGACATGTGCTAGCAGTGTTGAGATAAATCTAACCTATGATCCATCTGTGGTAATTCCGGTCAGTATCACAAATAGTGATTTTGATCTGCCACCGCAGGACCCGCCCATAAATCCGCAGTCCGGGCATATAATTATAAACGCAATGCAATTTGCCGCAGGATTGGATGGTAATGTGAAGATTGGCGATATCACATTACAGGCGATAGGTGATGAAGGAGGGTCAAGTCCATTGAACTTAACGGATGTGACATTGCAGGACATGGCCATGCAGGACATACCAATCGACAGTGTGATCAATGGTGTATTCGAAGTACGGGATATAACGCCGCCATCGGTAACAGATCTATCTGCAAATCCGCATATAATATCCAACAATGGAGTAATGGAATCCCGGCTTAATATTACTGTGACCGATAACAATACAGTTGAATCGGTTATAATCGATTTATCGCCGGTCGGCGGATCACAAAGTCAGTCAATGTCCCCGGCTGGCAGCAATATCTGGACAGTGACCACAGGTGCGACCCTATCTGGAGTTCGTGATCTGACAGTAAATGCAACCGATGTCTGGGGAAACTCGAACACCTCCACAAGCATTGAACTGATTGTGGTAGAGCCTGCAGTAGTTGAGATAGGGCCTGCTGTTCATATACAGCCCGGGGAGACTGTTATCGTGCCGCTTCTGATCAATGGGGCATCGGCAGATGCAGGCGTTGGTGTTGTTGAGGTGAACCTCACCTATGACCCGTCTGTGGTAATTCCGGTCAGTATCACGAACAGTGATTTTGATCTGCCGCCGCAGGACCCGCCCGTAAACCCGCAGTCCGGGTATGTGATCATAAATGCAATGCAGATCAGCAGTGGGCTGAGTGGAACTGTGAGGATCGGCGATATCACATTACAGGCT
>JAKRWB010000047.1 GCA_022353185.1 ANME-2 cluster archaeon
ATATCTATTCACATGCGGATCAAGTGCCTGACTCTCGTAAACACCCATAACAGTCTCAAAAGTTCTTTCAATTCCACAATAGCGAAGTATAAGAGTTAGTTGATCACTAGCATTTTCAGCAAAGATCGTACTCCATCTTAATTGCGTGTAGCGAACCATTTTTTCTTTTGGACTATGCCTTCGAACAATTGAATATATTCTTCTGCTTATAAAAAGAGTCAGAATCGCTATCCAGATATATGCCTCAACTATTTGAGAGTTTGTGGTATTAACAACATCCAGAGCATACCGGCTCTTTAGTTCTTTAAAAATCAATTCAATATCCCATCTCGCACCATATAGCTTCGCAATATCTTCAGGTCGTAAAACATCTGGAGAAATATCAGTAAGATAAACATGATACTTTTCTTCATCCTCATTATAAATCGCTACCAATCGGAACTTTTCTGTATCTTTTCGTTTCTTACCGTTATAGCTGCGCCTTTTAAACGAGACCTCTACTTCGACATCAAGTACCTGCCTCTTGAGTTTTGGCAGAACTTCGCTGAGGTGCTTTCCTTTCACATCAATGCTATTTCCTCGGCATGTGTTGTATACATCTATAATAAGAGGATCAGCATTCCCTTTCAATCGGGATACGAAATGACCGCCATTTTCTTTGATCCTTACAAAAAGCTGATGTTTATAAAAACCAAGATCGATAAGAAGAATTCTGTCCTTTATCCATGGACCTATTCGTAGAGTCTTAAGCTCGTTGGTACTTTCTGCATAAATACCGATACGTTTCGGACCATCTGCTATTGCACTTACCAGTGCACTTACTTTAACGCCTGCAGCTACTGTTCTGGATCGAGTTGCTGGCCATTTCTTCGCAAGAGCTTTATGCAACCTGATTATTGTACTGTCTTGTATTAACACATCCTGGAATCCAGAAATCTTTTCATTAAGAATCCTGTTCTGTTCCTTTGCAAGGTGTTCAATTGCATGAGTAACGCATGCTTTTAGGAATTCAACAAGCTCCGGGGTAAATCGTTCATACCAGCTGCTGTCGCTTAGTTTTTCCTCGGAAGCTTTTTCATAACTCCGCTTAATGTTTGCAAGGCTACGTTCAAGACGAACTCCGAAACTCATGACCAGTACCCAAAAGATTATGAATGATTTGATTTTTCTCTCTCTTTTTATGAGACCAGTTTCTCTTGCTGCATATTCCAACCATTCTGGTGAAAACACAGTGCTGAGATCTTTTTCAATTACCTGTGGATCATATGATTGATATTTTTCCGCCATCGGTTCCCCTCCGATTGAATAATCAAAGTTACCTACATCTATATAAAATTAATTAAAAGTCCACGGAAAAATTAGAAAAAAGTCTTAACCGATGACCAATGAGTTCGTTTCAGTTCGTTTTAGTTCGTTGTTTATTTAATAGCAGAGGGATATGATGGAATTAATCTACAAACAGGAAT
>JAKRWB010000576.1 GCA_022353185.1 ANME-2 cluster archaeon
GTATGGAAATCTATATGGAGAACGCTGAGATCCATGTATTTCTTTATCAGTTCAATATAAATTTTTTTCATGTCCCTCAGTACAACTTCCTTCATATCGTAGTCAAAAGAATGTAATGAGGAAGAACATGGAACGGTATCACTTCCCGTGAACAAAGCCAAACCCTCGTCCTCCAGCATGAAATTTATGTCGTATCGTCTTTTATTTCCTATTAATTTAAGTGCAAGAATCGTGAGGAAATATCTTTTTGCTTTTTCATACTCTGGGATAGGATTTATTATATTTAAGATGTTATTGCTTTCGATTAATGGAGCAAAAAGGAATATTCCGGCATTGGATGACCGGCATATTTCTTCTTTTAGTTGTTCTATGTCTTCTCTGTGTTCGTTTTTGTAATCGAGTATTATTACTTTTATTGTTTCCATGGCTTTTTCTTTTTCTTTGAGCGATCTTCGCTGCATCCTCTCAAATCCCACATCGTTTAAAAATCTGCCAACCGTAGCTGCTGAGATGTTCACACCTCTTGTTTCTTTTAGTATGTAGCTGATCTCACTCTCTGAAAGATTTTTGGTTCTGTAGGTTTTGATAATCGCTTCGTATCCTTCGATTTTGTATCTTGTTTTTGGACCTGTTTTTTTCTCATAGGGTTTGAGAGTGTCTTTACTGTTCCTGATCTTCCATGCTCTCGCATGAAACGCACCGGGACTAATGTTTAATATCTTTGCTCCTTCGTTTCCACTTATTTCACCTAATGCATATTTTAGGAAAGTGAGTGTTTCTTTGTCAAAGCTGTGCAGCCCCAGTATTGTTAATAACTTTTCATCCATTGAATTGACCACCTATTTTATTATGCAATTATGCTTGTGATATGTACTTTTAACTATATAAACACACTGATTAGATATTTTTAGTTAGTGGCTATTATCAACAAAATCAGGTTGAAAAGGGGTGTTTTTTAGGGGTTTTATTAATAGGGGTATGATTAGATGATATTAGAAATATGAAGATTTTAAAGTTAGAACTATGTAATAAAAGCTTAATTGCATAATTCAATGCATGAAAAAATTAGATGTCCACTGAAGAAAAAAGTATATGTGGGTTAATCAAACAAATGAATTGTAATACGTCTAATTATGCGGGTAAAAAATTATGAGAATGAGAGAATAAGTAGTCAGCGCCACATAAACGAGATTTTAATTTTGTATAAAGACAGAAACACCAGCATATTTGTATAACAATATCAAGGAACAGATTTATAGAAATTGCGGTAGAAATCAGTAGACGGCTTTACCC
>JAKRWB010000577.1 GCA_022353185.1 ANME-2 cluster archaeon
GTCAATGCGCAAGACCATGAACCGGATGGTAAAGAAGCTGGAACTGGTCATGGGTGTGGATATCCCGAAAAAAGGTTGATAAGGTGCAGTTATTGTATTGAAGATACAGTACGCTCAATATCAGTAGCTTATCCTTGATACGATTCCATCAAATCCACCATCAAAACTGGCCAGGTGGTCAATACTCCTATTTTTCATAAGTTCGATTATTGAGCAATCAGTAAAACTCAGCATCTTGTTTGCGTATTTTGCGAAAGTATTCCAACCGTTTTCAAGAATTTCCTGGTCAATGAAAAGCATATTTATAAATCTCGGGATGCCTTCCTTATCATTTCCAAGTATAATATCTTTCACCTGTCTGGCTTTTTTAACATCACCTGACTTGTAAAGGATGAAAGTCATTAATTCGTTAAAAACAAGATCAGAGGTAAATACTGCACCATACTTGTTTTTCATTATATTTTCAAGCAGGTCAGTGGCGACAACATGATGCTCGTCCTTTTTGTTGACGTATGCAATAAAGATGCCTGTATCTATGAAAATACTCATCTCAGGCCCCGTATATTGTGCTGTCAATGTCTGACTCTTCTGTTTTAACACCCCAGTCGTCCTGAAGAGCCCTTATCTTCTTGACATCATTTTCTGAAAGAGGCAATGTCTGTATTTTGCCAAAGAAATTATCTTTTTTTGACCTTGTAAACTCCATAATGCGTGAAAATAGTTCTTGCTGGGTAATCTTTTTTCCAGCTTTTAGTGTAAACTCGGCCTGGAACATATCAAAAAGGTGCTTATCTTTCTCATTTACTTTGATATTTTGACTCATAATACTAAAGATAAATTTATCTTTTATATCCTTTTCTATTATTTCGAATACTAACTATAATATGCAAGTGCACCAAATCTGTAAATAGGAGAATCAAACATGAAAGGACTAATCCCAGCCGCCGGAATGGGCACCAGGCTAAAACCATACACCAACGCCATCCCGAAAGAACTGCTCCCGGTAGGCGGCAAAGCCGTCATCGAGCATGTCATCGACGCGTTCAGGGAGGCGGACATCATCGATATCACTATCGTGGTGGGCTGGAAAAAGAACGCCATACTGGACTACCTCGGCTCGGGTCAGCGCATGGGTGTGAACCTTACCTATGTGGTACAGGACGAAAGGCTGGGCCTTGCCAATGCCATATATGCCGGTCGTCATGTAGTGGGGAACAGTACCTTTGCAGTAATACTGGGGGACAATTTCTTTTATCCAAAGACATTTATGCGCGACCTGCGGGACTTCCACCAACAGCAGGGAGCCGACGTGACCCTGGGAGTAACAGATATCCAGGACACTACCAGACATGGCATTATTGCATACCATGGATTAGACGTGACTGATGTTATAGAAAAACCGCAACCAGAAGATGCACCCAGTAGAAAAGGGTCTGCAGGCATCTATATCATGAGTGCCGAAATATTTGATGCCATCAGCCATATTGAGCCGGGCGTGAACAACGAGTACCAGCTGGCCGATGCCTTCAAAGTTATGATAGAACGGGGGCGCAGGATTGTGTTCAGTGACATTCCCGGCTACCACATTGATGTAGGTACACCCGAAGACCTGCGTGAAGCTAACCGCTTATTTTACCTGCGGGAAGAATGAGGTTACCTGTTCCGGTAATGCATAAAATTGTATATAAAAATAGATGCCACCACCAGCACGATGAAATAGGGGATATAGTGCTGGACCGGTCCCAGGTATTGCATTACCATATCGGCAGTCACTGCCCAGAACACAGATGCTATAACGGAAGCGATGGCAATCACAGGTATTATCTCCCGCAACGTAAAACCCAGAAGTTTGGCAAAACATGCAGTAGCCAGCCCCCCGGTCATTTGGAACGGGATGAAACATATCATGAAAATTCCCACAAGGCCGAACTTGTGCATTAAACCGCTTTTATTGGACGTGATCACCTCAGAGAAGTTCATGAACGGTGCCATTAGCGGGAATTGCTTCAACTCTTCATGGAATATTACGAAAATTGGCAGCCCTATCATCATGGAACCCATATCAGATATGAAACTGACAAGTATCATCATATAGAGGGACATTCCCAGGGAGGCGCCATTTAGCATGGCGAACTCCCTGCCTGACAGTAACTGTGTGCTGAATACCAGTAATAACTCACGTATAAGCCCAAACTCATAGAATATGAAAAGTATTATTGAAACCGATATCACTCCGGTTACGAATAACCCTATAAGGAATCGGTCAGATTCTGTTTTTTCAATGTTCATATTTTTTCCGCAATAGTCGTAATCTGGTTAATGGGATTTTGTGGTGATAACCTTTGTTCCATTCACTTAAACTGTTACTGTCATTTCCGGCTGTATTCCCTGCAGGAGTTCACGAACCGCTCCATTGACACCGCAGCCGGATGAGTGTGCATGTAACTGGCCAGGGTATTGTAAGCCATAAGTCCGTCGTGGCCGTCGAAAATACCTTTACCCCTGCGCATCCTGTATGCGAACCTGGCATCACGCCCTGGTTCGGTTATGGAATAATGGAACTCATGCCCCCGCACGGTCTGCCCCATACCAGACAAATGGTTATCGGCAATTACCTCAGCCTCGGTGTACCCCAATGCCTGGAACCGCTGTACCATGCGGGATTCGCTCTCGAACACCCCGGCCATCTCATACCTTTTCCCGTCCACTTCCAGGCTTGTACCCAGGTACATCAGTCCTCCGCACTCGGCATATACGGGCATGCCGTCCTGGGCTGCCGCCTTGATATTATGCCGTGTGTTCGAAGCTGAGAGCTGGGCCGGGAACAATTCAGGATAGCCGCCCCCGAGTATCAGGCCGTCTATGTCGGGCATGGGGTCTGACATCGGGCTGAAGTTAACGATTTGGGCACCGCATTGTTGTAGTTCGTCCAGCATATCCTGGTAATAAAAACAAAAGGCACTGTCCATTGCCACGCCTATCCTGACATCGGCCTGTGGAGTCACAATTTCGCCCGGGTGTCCGGGTTTCCGGGCAGTTGAGGAAATGTTCAGCAGTGCATCCACATCCACGTTATTCTCTACGAAATCTGCCAGTTTCCCGTAATCCCATGCCTGCTCATGTGCCATATGAAGCCCAAGATGCCTGGATGGCAGGGTCAGTTCCTTATTGGGCGGCAGTGTCCCTATCACAGGAATGTCAATACCTGCACCTTTTAGCCCGTCCTCAACCAGTTTGCGGTGGCGGGGACTGCCCACCCTGTTGAGTATCAACCCTGCGATATTGATATCAGGGTCCAGGGTCTGGTAGCCTTTCACAACAGCGGCCGCACTACGGGACATGCCGTGGACATTGACCACCAGCACCACGGGTACGCCCAGGGTCTTCGCAACATGGGCGCTGCTGGCGATATCCGATGAATCCAGTCCGTCATACAATCCCATCACGCCCTCGATTATGGAAATGTCAGCCTGGGTCCGTGCGTAGGTACTGCGGACCTCGCCGGTGCCCATGATATATGTGTCCAGGTTCCTGGACGGTCTGTTGCAGATAGCAGTATGGTGGGACGGGTCAATGAAATCCGGACCCACTTTGTAGGGTTGCACGGTCATGTCCTTGCGGGAAAATAGCGCCATAAGTCCCAGCGCCACTGTGGTCTTGCCTACACCGCTGTGGGTCCCTGCTATCATTACTGCTTTTGTCATGATTGATCTGTGTTGTGTAAATAATACATCTTAAGCGTAATCAAAACAAGCGAAACCACAGAAACTTTCCAGTCAGTGTCTTCGCTTTCCTCCAGCCTGTCCAGCAGCCAATCCATAGACGGCCCAACATTTTCGGAGCGCTCGTCAAGTATCAACGACTGCACCACCAGGCATGAAGTAGCCGTATATTTCCAGTGACCATCAGTACACTGTGCCAGCAGCCAAGAAGAATTGCGACTGATTGTGTCGGCTGTGCCCTCCGAGTACTGGTGAATCAGCGCGGAATTGATGAGGGCAATGACACCGGGGTGTTTCCAGTCCTTTGAGAAGTTATCCAGCAGCCATTGTACCCCTGTTCGGCTCACCTCACCAGCGGCTCCCAGGGCCATCAGGCAGTAACAGGTATCATACACATCATCATTCCATGAACCATTACCTGATTGCATTTCCAACAGCCAATCCAATGATTCTTTGCATGATATGCCACATTCCATGAGTGCAGTACATGCCCTGGCTGTATTCCTCACAGGGTTATCCTCTCCCCAATGGTCACCAGACCTGGCCTGTTCCAACCATTTCAGGGGACTGCGGGCATCCCGGCCCCAGATACACAATGCTCTGGCAACCTGTGATGCTTCCTTGGTGTTGGTAATTGGAGCCGTTTCAAGCCAATCCATGGCACGGTCCGAAAAAGCTTTGACCCTATCAGGATACATTACACCATTTATTAGGTTAATATATTTAATCTGTATCGATGTTTTTTTATCCTTTGTGCTCTTACCATAAGACGACTGTCAAGTATACAGGAGGCAGCCTATGAATGAAAAAATTGCGCCCCTTGTGGACGAAATAATAAGGGCGCTTGGTACAACAGGCACAACTGTAAATCAGGCTATTGTAGAGCAAGAACTGACAAGACTCATTGAGTTCAAGGTGCCGTCTGAAGAGGCAAAGAGGAGTCTGCTTAAAAAATACGGAGTCAGTGAAGTAAAAAGACTATCTGACCTGCACGGGGGAGAGCGTGATATCGAAATTACAGCCAGGATACTTGATATCAATATCAAGGTCGTGGGCATAAAGGGCCAGGAACGTACGATTTTCATGGGCACCATGGCAGATGAGACCGGGGCTAAGAATTTTACAGCATGGGAGGATTTCGGAATTGAAATGGGTGACGTGGTCAAGGTCAATAATGCATATATCAGAACATGGCAGGGTATGCCTGAGGTTAATTTCGGTCCCAGGTCAAAAGTAGAAAAATTGGATCGTGCTGCTCTGGATTCCCTTGCAACGGTAGACATTGGAAAACCTATGCTTTTGGCAGAACTGGTGGAGGGCGCCGCAGCCGTGCATACCATATTCAGGATATTAGAATGCCAGCATAAGGAGATCAATACCAAGAACGGTTCACGGACTATCATTTCCGGGACTGCTGCAGACCATTCTGCCAAACTCCCATTCACATCCTGGGAATCAAAACCCGTACTTACTGAAGGGGTAACAGTGGAAGTGAAGAATGCTTATGTTAAATCATGGCGTGGAGTCCCCACTATCAATATGGGAGAGTTTTCCACCATAAGCAAATCCGACACAGATATCAGTAATGATGACCTCGCCCCGATATTAAATCCTGAACCTGTCAGGCTGGATAGTATTACCGGGCGGGACGGGGTGTTCGATGCGATAATTGAGGGCAGCCTGATATCCATCAGGCCCGGGTCCGGACTCATCATCCGCTGTCCCCAGTGCAGCCGGGTGATACAGAAGAACACCTGCCGTGTGCACGGGGTTGTCGAGGGGTTGTATGATATGAGGATAAAGTCCATTCTGGACGATGGAACCGGGGCTCTGAGCGTTGTATTGAATGCGGACCTGACACAAAAGGTCACAGGTTATTCTATTGACAAAGCCAGGGAAGTGGCCGCAACAGCCATGAACCAATCCGCAGTGGAGGACGAGATGCGCCGCAGACTGCTGGGCAGGAGCATGCGGGCACGGGGAAATATGACCAAAGGCGAATACGGCATCACCCTGGTGGCTGACGATGCCAGTTTAACAGAGATGGATACCGCTGCTGAAGCTGCAGCCCTGATTAAAGAAATGGGGTCGGTCGGCCAGATGCTTTCAGGTGAAGGAGGCAGCACATGATTGAAAGGGAATTGGCCTGGCGGGTATTTGCACACGAGTTCAATCATTCACATCATTTCTTCCATGAAGGTGACGAGAGGTCACCCAATTACCTGGTCACGCCCACAGGCGCCAGGATAAACAGGCTGTACTTTGCAGGTGTGCTGACCGAAATTGAAAATATCGGTGTGGGCGAAGATATGTGGAGGGGACGGGTATCTGACCATACTGGAGGTTTCATGGTCTATGCAGGACAGTACCAGCCCGAGGCTGCTATGTTCATATCTGGACTGGAAGTGCCGTCATTCGTAGCAGTGGTGGGCAAGGCCAGGACCTATGAGCCAGAGGAAGGGACCATATACACCTCTGTCAGGCCTGAGGAACTGAACACGGCAGACAGCCAGATAAGGGACAGGTGGATTGTGGAAACTGCCCGGCTGACCTTTGAGCGGATACGATTTGTGAGAAGCGCATTGGAATCAGGATTAAAGGGTCCACAACTCACTGAGATGCTGATACAATCGGGTGCCAGTGCCGAACTTGCTGATGGTATTAACAAGGCCATTGAACACTACCCTGGCCTGACTGAATACCTTGATACCCTGTCCGGCAAAATAATTGATTCCCTGAAGACACTGCTGCCTGATGATATAAAGACGGATGTAACAGCAGATACACTGACCAAAGTAGATACCCCTATAGCAACTGAGGCTATCCCAACAACAGATTATGTGCCAGCAACTAAAGCTGTACCAGATAACGGGAGCATTTCCCCAATTGCCGGAGATGTCAAGGCAAAACCTGAAATGGAAACGGTAGAGGTTGACGCCGGGATTGATACATCGCAGGCTGGAGAAAGTGTTACATCGACCATTGATGATGCTGTTCGCCAGGAAGAACAACCGGACGGCGAAGAGCTGGTGTATGAACTACTGGGCAGTCTTGATAGTGGAGGGGGCGTACCTGTATCCGAACTCACAGACCAGTCCAGACAAATCGGGCTTACCGGAGAACAGGTGGATGATGCCTTAAAGGAATTGATGGCAGATGGCAGATGTTATGAACCCAGGATAGGGATACTGCGCAGGGTGTAAATTGCATTTCCTCATTGTAAAAACAAACCTTTAATTATCTGTCAAACATCATTATTTTACAATAATCATAATATCCCGTATAATAGGTGAAATCATGACTTCCAGTGAGGATATTCTTAAGAAAATCAAGGAAAAAGATGTCAGGTTCGTAAGGCTACAGTTTGTGGATATCCAGGGTATAGTCAAAAACGTGGCCATACCCGTATCCCAGATAGAAAAGGCAATGGGCCAGGGGATATCCTTTGACGGCTCTTCAGTCGAAGGTTTTGTCCGTATCGAAGAGTCTGATATGGTGCTAAAGCCAGACCTGAATACTTTCCAACTATTACCGTGGGGGCATAACAGCGGGTCTATAGCCAGGATGATTTGCGATGTGCAGCAGCCCGGTGGCGAGTCATTTCAGGGCGACCCCAGGTATGTGCTAAGACGGGCAATTGAAGATGCTGCAACCATGGGTTTTGAGATGAATACCGGTCCTGAACTGGAATTTTTCCTGTTCGAAAAAAAAGAGGGGCGTGCCACTACAATACCTCACGATAATGCAGGTTATTTCGATTTTGGCCCGGTTGACCTGGCAGAGAATATTCGCAGGGAGATTGTTATTGCCCTGGAAGGTATGGGATTCGAGATTGAGGCGTCCCACCACGAAGTGGCATCAGGCCAGCATGAGATTGATTTCAAATATGGGGATGCCCTTACCACAGCTGATAATGTGCTTACATTCAAATACGTAACCAGGACCATTGCCAATAATATGGGACTTCATGCTACATTTATGCCAAAACCCTTGTTCGGCGAGAACGGGAGTGGTATGCACGTTAATATTTCCCTGTTTAAGGATGGTAAAAATGCATTTTATGACCAGTATAATGAACATGGTATCAATGGTATTAGTGGTATCAGTGATACCCTGAAATATTTCATTGGTGGAGTGCTAAAGCATATTAATGCTATCACGGCTGTCACCAATCCCACGGTCAATTCATATAAGCGACTGGTACCAGGGTATGAAGCCCCTGTATATATCTCATGGTCCGGCGCAAACCGGAGTTCGCTTATCAGGATACCCGCAGCCCGTGGTTCCAGTACCAGGGTAGAACTGCGTAGTCCTGACCCTTCATGTAACCCGTACCTCGCTTTTGCGGCCATTCTTACAGCCGGTCTTGACGGTATCAGGAACCAAATCGACCCCGGTGAACCTGTGAGTGATAACATATATGAAATGGATGCCGAAGAACGCAAGGACCGGAATATTAGGTCACTCCCCGGCACTCTCAGGGATGCCCTCAACGAACTGGAACAGGATGAAATAATAATTAATGCCCTGGGCTCCCATGTTTTAAATGACTTTTTAAGGCTGGGTCGTGCCGAGTGGGATGCATACAGGGTACAGGTGCATGACTGGGAAATCCAGCGGTATATCAATATTATGTAAATAAGGTGTAAATAGTCACATGATATCTTCCAATACAGACCCCCAGGTACAGAGAAAACTGAGCGAGATACTGCGTATCATCAGCGAGAGTGAAGGTGCTGTTGGTGCACGTATTATTGCTGATAAGATGCGGGAACGAGGATATAAAATAGGGGAGAGAGGGGTCAGGTACCATCTGAGGATACTTGATGAACGTGGTCTTACTGCCAGGGAAGGGTATTCAGGCCGGGTAATTACTGATAACGGTATCGTGGAACTGGAGGACGGCTTGATAGGGCATAGGGTTGGGTTCATTATCACGACCATTGATGAACTTGTATATAATACAAATATTGATATAAATACCGGCGAGGGCAACGTAATAGTTAATACCGCACTTGTGGACAAGGATGACTTTGACGAGGCTATCGACATCGTTGCAGCCCTGTGTAACAGTCCTTATTCAATAAGCCCCTATGTCCGGATTCTGGAAGAGGACAGCCAGGACGTAAGGATACCTGAAGGTAAGGTGGGGATTGCTACTGTATGCAGTATCACCATTGACGGCATACTGGCGCGCAGCGGTATACCTGTGAACACGAAATACGGGGGACTGGTCCACGTGCATGATGGTAAACCGGTTGCTTTTTCAAATCTCATCCTGTATACTGGGACCACCATCGACCCAATGAAGATTTTTATTAATAAAGGAATGACATCGGTTATGGAAACCCTGAAGACGGGGAATGGGAAAGTGCTGGCAAATGTACGCGAGATTCCCGTGTCAGCCAGGGATTATGCCATTGAAGTACTGGAGAAGGCAAAGGGAATTAATATTGAAGGGGTTATTGAAGTTGGTGAACCTGGCACCCCGGTGCTCAGGGCTCCCGTAAATACGGGGAAGATAGGGGTTTCCCTATATGCGGGAGTAAATAGTTTAGTGGCGGTGCAGGAGAATGGGATAGATATATCCGTACATCCTATTTCAACCATAACCAGTTTTAAGGATATGACCAGATTATAGGTTCCAATGAAAATTACAGAAGGATGAAATAAAATCAGACCAGGGATTTAGGGCAGGACTTTTCGTATCAGTCCTGAGTACACTGAAGTTTCCACTGCTTTTCCCGCCCAGACCCGTTTTACATCGCAATCATATATTACTGCGGTCAGGGGCAGTTTCTTGTCTTCATCAGGAGCACCTGTGAAAAGCACATGGTAAATAGCACCTGCTGCACTGTCTTCGCTAATCTCGAAGATGGATATGGCATTGCTGTGCAACTGGTCCAGGGCCTGGATGTTGGTCTCGTTGGCCTCACATATTTTGCACTTATCCTCACGCTGCCTATCTCGCATGATGTTCAGTACTACAGGTTTTTTGACAGCGCAAATGTCATCTACTATCTGTTCAAGCGGAGTGTACTTTGAGGTGACCAGGGTTTCTATGTTGTCACCGAACTGCTTCATAACCTCTTCAGTCGGCATGGAATGTTGATTGGAGAGGGACTCCAGCAGTTTCTTTTTAAAAGATT
>JAKRWB010000578.1 GCA_022353185.1 ANME-2 cluster archaeon
CCGTTGATAATCCCTATGTTACCACTGGCTTCACCCACCTGTACGAACTCCACACGCACACCATCCAGTTCTGCCAGTCCCTTTGCCACCAGCGGGTCATCCCCGCTCCAGCTTGCAAAGTCAGAGAATACGATAACTGTCCCTCCTGGTCCGGCCAATCGCTGGGCATAGGTAATAGCTGCGGCCAGGTCCGAGGTTACTGCCCGCTGGGGTGTCAGGGCTATAATCTTGGCAGCACTGGTACGATCGGCTTCTTTCAGTGCCATTACCGGCACATTCTGTGCCCATACAACGCTATTAACAGTTGACAGCCGCCCTGCTGCCAGTTCTTTTGCAGTATCCAGCCTGCCCCCTGCCTGCATGCTGGCCGAATTGTCGATGACTATCACCGTATGCTGGCCCGATACCCTCTCTTCCATGATATATGGGGCTGCAATGGCAGTGCTGAGCAGTACCAGTATCAGTAAATGGATAAGGAACATAGGGTCACGGATGATCTTTTGCAACAGCAGTGACAGTTTGTTGCGTTGCTGCTGGCGCTTTAAAAAGAAGAGCAGTGACGGTACATTCATGTCCATTGTCCTGGGGCGCAGCAGGTACAATATTATCAGCGGAATGATACTTGCCAGGGCCAGCAGTCCCAGCGGGTTGGATAGTAGAATGTCTGATATAGCCAATCACTTCATCTCCCGTGGATGGTCCTGTATATTGCCTCAAAAATAGGCAAATCGGTCCTGAATGAAAAGAAATCGGCATTCATCCGGTTGCACTCGGTCTTAATGGATTCTATGTGCGAGTCAACTTCAAGTCGGTAGTCAGATACATATCTTGAATTGATGTCAGTGAACATTTTTTCAGAGGTCTCTATATCCTGCAGTTTTGCTGCGCCCAATTCAGGCAGCACTAACTCTGCCGGGTCAAGCACCTGTATGACAATGAGGTCATGGTGGCCCAGACGGTATAAGGCCTGCCTGACCTCATCAAGTGGCATAAGCAGGTCTGAAATGATTATCACTCTTGACTTTGAGTGCATCGTCTTGGTGTACTGCTCCATTGCCCTGCCAAAATTTGTAGCTCCATGCGGCACAGTGGAGTTTAGCAGGTCTATATTATGCATTAAGTTGCCCTTTCCCCTGTCTGGTTTCGATATATCGATACTGTCACTGAATACCGATATAGCGAACTTTTCATTCTCCCGCATGACCAGGTAAGCAAAACCCACAGCCAGCATACCCGCATAGTCGAATTTTTTCATCCCTTCATCAGGATAGTCCATGCTTCCGCTCATGTCTACCAGGATATGGGTGATAAGGTCTTTGTATTCCTCGAACTGCCTGATATACAGTTTTTCTGTACGTGCATACACCTTCCAGTCAATAGACCTGAAATCGTCTCCCTTCTCATATTCACGGAAACCATAGGCATCGGTACCTCTACCTACTTTTGTAGAACGGCGGGCTCCTGTATATTGGCCAGATATCCTCTTACGTGCTGCAAAAGTGAATCTGTCAAGTTCACGGAGGAATTCGGTAGATATCATGTTGAGATTGGGGAAATTAACCTCTGTCTATGAGAGATGCTTGGCGTATTTGAGTATCTTGTCAATTACATGGTCATGGGTGACCCCTTTGCGCTGGGACTCGAAATTCAGCATTATCCGGTGCCGCAATACAGGGTATGCCAATTCATGTATATCCTCTTCGCTGACAAAGTTGCGCCCGTTGAGCAGTGCCCTTGCTTTGGCTGCAAGGATAAGCCCGATGCTGGCCCTGGGGGATGCTCCGTATTCAATAAATTCTTTATCTTCCCTTGTGCGTTCCACAATTTTGATAACTCGACTTTTCAGTTCGTCTGAAATAGGCACATCACGTACAAGGCTCTGCAGTTTCAGAAGTGTATCCTGTGTCATGACCTCGTGTATGCTGATTTTCAAATTGCCGGTGTATCTGTCCACTATTTGCATTTCCTCTTCATAGGATGGATAATCAAGGTTGATCTTTAGCAGGAACCTGTCAAGCTGGGCTTCAGGCAGGGGGAAGGTCCCTTCCATCTCGATTGGGTTCTGGGTGGCCAGTACCATGAACGGCCTATCAAGTGGATAGGTATTGTTACCTACTGTGACCTGCTTTTCCTGCATGGCTTCCAGCAGTGCGCTCTGGGTTTTCGGAGACGCCCTGTTAATTTCATCTGCCAGTACAATATTAGCAAATACCGGCCCTGGTTCGAACCTGAACTCTTTTCCCCTGCCTGTTTCTTCTATCACATATGTACCGATAATATCAGATGGCATCAGGTCAGGTGTGCATTGTATCCTGTTGAACTTGAGTCCAAGTATCTGGGAGATGGTATTTACTGTGAGTGTTTTACCCAGTCCCGGATTGCTCTCGATAAGGGCATGGCTGTCGCACAGGATAGCTATCAATACATGAGTTATTGTTTCTTTCTGTCCAACCACGACTTTTCCTATCTCATTAAAGATGGATTTGAATGTCTCGCCAGATTGCCGGTATGCATCTGAAAGGTTTTGGCTATCTTTAATCATTTAATACCTCACTTTGTCGTATTTGTTTTTCAACTGCTGTAATTACTTAAAAGTTTGCTGTGAAGTACAGCATATTCCATTATCAGGTCCCTATCCTGCGCTGACATCTGCTGGATGGCCCTGTAACTCTCATCGGCTGCAGTGGATGCGACCACATCCACAGGATATGTCTGGGACGGCACGAACTGGAGTTCTTCATCCTCACCTGCATGCCGTATGGTCACTGCCGTACCCAGTCCCGGGATTATGACAAGTTCCACATTTTCACCTTCAATGCTTGCCACTGATGTCTCTCCGAAAATCTCATCGTCCGGTCCCCCATCCTGTGACTTTTCAGGGTCTGTCAGGGTTTCAGGTATCTCTGTACTGAGTTCTTCTATTATACGGGTAATATCCTCAGGAGTGAAATCTGATTGGATATCAGAGGCAGTGAGTCCTATCAGGGCTGCCACCAGCACAATAGATACCAACAATCTGCCAACCAGATACCTGCGGTTCAGGAAAGAACCCACATCCACCTCCCTGAGCCTGGTCGTAACCTGTGCAACAAGATCGGTGGCCACTATATTATCTTCATCCCTGCAATCCCATGCTGTCCTGAGCCTTTCCCTCAACCATTCATACCTGGACTCGACCATCTCTATGGTATCAATACTGCTCTTTGTAAGGTACAATATTATGACCAGAACAGATGATATCAGGACTGATACCCCTAATACGATAATACGGTCAAGTGATACAGTACCTAATACATAGTATTCCATGTATCCTGAGAAAAATGTTATTACGTTCAGGTAGTATGAGATAATATACAATATCAGGAAGAATAGGATGAAATCTGCCAGTTTATAGTACAGCCTGTGTCGGTGAAATTTTCTTGAAATGTTTTCAATATCGTCGTACATAGGGTCCACAAATGTTACTGATGTTGTATGTTATGTATTATATGGCACTGTTCCAAAAATCAGTTGTTTTGTTGACACCGACTTTAGGTAAAATCTGTGTTCGTATATACACCTTAGTGCAAGAATAAGATAAATCTATCTTGCAACCTACTTGAAAAGTAGGTCGAGAGGGATAACAAACACTGTGTTTGGGATCACGTTCCCGT
>JAKRWB010000579.1 GCA_022353185.1 ANME-2 cluster archaeon
GTCAATGCGCAAGACCATGAACCGGATGGTAAAGAAGCTGGAACTGGTCATGGGTGTGGATATCCCGAAAAAAGGTTGACAAGGTACAGTTATTGTATGGAACAGTACCATATGAAAGATATAATATGCCCAATATCAGTAGCAGTGTAGATGTATGAGGCCTCCCATCGTTTTTTGTTTTTTTTTTTGCTTTATTAGTCTCAAAAATCCACTTTGATACCTAGCAATTTTTCAGAATCTGATTCATCAGTCAGAGTTAATACTGTATTCTGGGTGATAATATTTTCAAATTCATCATCACTTATATGTTTTTTGATTTCATCAAGTTGATTCTGATTTACCGTTGCAATATATTGCTTATTTGTTTGTGCAAACTTTTGATAAACGGTTTTAAACATATCTGTTTTTTGTCTTTCATCAGTGCCGTCAAAAAGCCTACTATCATGAAAAACAAAGTCGATATTATGATTATGTCCTTTAAACAGTATCGTTAAATCATAACAGAATATTTTAACATTATTGATACCGTCAGAGGCATCTGATTCGATTTTAGCCTCAATATTAAACTGCAACTGATTTTCTCCATCATTACACTCTATGGTAAGACCTGCCACGCTATTAGGATAGAATATTTTCGCAAGGCTTCTAAAATAGTCTCGCAATACAACCGTATCAGGCTCGATCTCTGTTAAATATTGTTCTGTAACTTCGGTAAGCTCTATAAAATCTTTCTCAGACTGCCTTTCTTTAGTTTTATATTCTGACTGAAGCTCCTGATATTTTCCGAGTCTGTCTCGCTCTGCTTTTAATTCTGCATTTTTATGGCTAAGGCTAACAAAAAGGTCAAGAGCCTGATGTTCTCCAAGATATTGCATAAGCTTATCAAGATCTTTCTGTAGTATTTCAACATCTACCTTTTTATTTTGTTGTTCAAGTTTCAGTTTATTTTGCTGTTCAAGTAGTCTTCTTTTACGATTGGATATTAATTCATCATAAAATACTTCCAGATTATCCAAAGTTTTTGTCATGTTTTCAGGAAAATAAATATTTGATTCCCTGTAAATGGCTTTGATGTTCTCTTTATTAATATCGGGGGAAATTTTGAGACTTTTATCAATATTCTCTATGTTGTTTTGAAACATTATAACACGATTATTTAATGAAAAAAGTTCCTTCTCTACCTTATCTGCTTCCAACTGAACGTCGTTATAATTCTCTGCTACTTTGAAATTACTTAAATCATCATCAAGCTGTTTTATCCGCTCTTCGAGATCGACCAGCGTCAATGTAACATCTTTATTTCCAGTAAAGAAATCTCTTAATAATGAATCATTTTTGAAATTTTTCTCCAGATTTTTTATCCGTTCTTGTTCTTTTCTGATTGCAAATTTTTTTTGCGCAAGAGCAACATCAAGTCCCAGTAAAAAAGCATTATAAAGTAATGCCTGATAATCTCTTCCGGTTTTTCCCGGCCTATTATAAGCCACGTAGGATTCTTTTTTCGGTCTGATAAAAAAAGGAATCAGTGAACGAAAGGTTAAGAAAGAAATATCCTCAGGAATTTCAAAACATAATGATTCCATCTTTTCATTGAATTTTTTAACAGAAATCACTTTGTCATTTAATGCAATCTTTTCAGGGTTATTTGTTGCCCTTTTTGCAGTATATTTTTTATTGTCTATTTCATAATCAACAAAAAATTCCCATTCCGGCAACTTTTCGCAAAACATTTTATAATCATTGGCACTGGCTCCGAAACAAAAATGAATAATACGCACCAGCAAGGATTTTCCAACACCATTATAGGTTTTACCCTTTTCATTTGAACCTGGGTATTTCTGTTTTGCAACAACAAAACTAAGTCCAGTTGTATTAAATTCAACCGTCCTAAAACTTGCTTGATTGGAATAAACTTTTCTCAATAGCATTTTATTACAACCCCCTCCTGCTCTTTGACAGCCCCAATTGAATAAAGAAAGACTATAGTAAGTAATAGATTATCAAAACTATGTTTAGCGTAGTATAGCTTTTTATTATAATCAATTTGATAATGGCTCCATAAACTATCAATCGATTCCGGAGATTCTAATAGAGTCAAAATATAACTGCCAAAACCAAGCAGAGATTCTGAAAAATTTGTGTGCTTCGTTGGGATTATCATTCCACTTCCTCCTGCACAGGTTCTTCAAAAATATCACAGGTTTCAAAGTATTTTGACATTATGACTACTACTGAGGTTTGATACATACGTTCTGCTTTCGGGCTTGCAGAATTAACAATAGCCCAAAATAACTCATCTCCACTTTTGTTTTCTTTTTCTTGTAAATAAATCTCATTCATTTTATCTCGCAAAGAGTCAGCTAGGAACTCACTGTTGTTTTTCAAATACTCCTTTAAAGAATGTGATTGAAAACCACCGTTGATTAGTAATTGGGATACGGATTCAGACAAAACGTTTAATTTTATTTTTTCATTCCAGTTGGGCAGTACATTTTTTGGTTTATCACCCTCATTTAAAGGTAATTGCATAATATGCCCGATTACTTCATTTAGGATTGAAAAGTCTAACTGTTTAATATTAGCAGGGTCAGGAATATGTCCTGTTATTAAATATATCTGGTCATCCTCAAGCTCAAAAAGAATATTTTCAAGATCTTTTGCGGTCAAAAATCCGGCATCGTTCAGATTATGCGATTTTTTTATCTCTTGAATTATTTTTTCACAATCAGCATTCACACCTTTGTGTTTATCATTAACAACAAAATAATATTCATTTACAGGAGACCATTGCGCTTTCAAACCATCAAAATCTTTTTTTAACTTACTAATAACATTTGTGTACGACTTTCGTATATCTTCAGGGGCATATACCTGATAAAATATGCCTTTGGTTTTTATGTAGCCATCGTTCTTTCTGTCGCCGATATTTCCCCACGGTTTTATCTGTTGAAAATCTGTTTCTGCATAATTCATAATTGCACTGAATATATCTTCAAATATCTGGCCATCAGCCTTTAAAATTTTATTTTGAAATAATTGTCGAGCAAACGTTTTTTCTT
This sequence comes from ANME-2 cluster archaeon, assembly GCA_022353185.1. Lineage (GTDB taxonomy): Archaea > Halobacteriota > Methanosarcinia > Methanosarcinales > Methanocomedenaceae > Methanocomedens_B. The sequence goes on from JAKRWB010000579.1 coordinate 3,060, forward strand.
GGACATTCATCGTATTTTCACCTCCGCTACTTTATCGTTAAAAATCCCGAATTATTTTACCGGAGCGATATAATCAACCTTTGTCTCTATGCTCAATGCCCTTTTATCCGTTTCGCCCACGATTTCATATAACTTATTGATATGCTTAGCCTCATATTAATCTGACGGTTTTCTCACGCCTGGGAGCGCAGCGGCTGCATCCACAAGGACGACATGCACGAGTTCTATGAAGGCCTGGAATGGGCGGACAGGAGATAGCCATCCAGTCCATTCACCATTTCTATATCATCCGCGAGATGATACCGGTCGGCGGCGGGTCGTTCGGTGCCAACCTGGGCGGGACCTTCTGGTC
>JAKRWB010000580.1 GCA_022353185.1 ANME-2 cluster archaeon
GGTAAAAGAGTCGTCTTTTTTGTTGATGCTGCCCATTTTGTATGGGCTCCATTTCTAGGGATATTGTGGTGTTTTACAAGAATATTTATTAAAGCACCATCTGGTAGAAAACGATTCAATGTCCTTGCTGCATTAAATGCAGTAACTCATGAATTAATCACTATTACCAATGATACTTATATCAATGCTGATAGTGTTTGTGAATTATTACGCTCTATTGCACTTCTTGATATTAATTAGGGATTTCTGAAATGACACTTATTTTGCAATATTAAATTATGTGTTTTTTACCCAATCCGGCCAAGCCGGAACCAAAAAGGAATTTGCATTTGTTCACATACAGGAAAGTATATAGTTTTCTACAAGCTTAGAAAATGCAAACGAAGTGAGCATTTTCTTGAGTCTTTTTGCTGGATGTACAAATCGGTGACTTTTTCAATTAACCGCGGATGAACGCAGATAAACGCAGATATCCGGTTAATAAATCTGCGTTCATCTGTGGTTCCTTATATTTTTAACCCAAGCCGAAGATGTGCCTTTTTCAAATTTTCGTGCCAAAAAAACACGAAAATATCTCGTAAGATACTATAGTGCTTGTCTCGTAATGCCGAAATGTGATGTTAGCTGTTTCCAAGTTACAACACAATGTTTCTTAAAGAATGTTATAACCTCTTCTTTGGTTACTTTAGATGTTCGCATTGTTGATCGATAATGAGTATACTGTATGAATTATATATCATTATTTGCATTACTTGAGTAATGCTTGCAACCAAATATAAATATAGAACCTTCTTTATATACTTGAGCATCATTCAGAAATCCCTATTAATGTTCCAATTACACTTGTTTTGGATAATGCTAAATATCAAAAATGTAAAATAGTTTTTGAATTAGCTGAACTACTTGATATTGAATTACTTTATCTTCCCCCTTACTCTCCAAATTTGAATATAATTGAACGTTTATGGAAATTTGTCAAGAAAGAGTGCCTATATTCAAAATATTATTCTGACTTTGGGGAATTAAAAAATGCTATCACTAACTGCCTGAGCCAAACTGATAGTACTCATAAACAAAAACTTAATTCTTTACTTACATTACGGTTTCAGAGATTTGAAAAAGCTCAATTTTTGGAGGTGTGAAGTATATATTGTGAATATATCAGATTCGGGTGTGACTACAAATCTGTGTAAATCAGTGAAATCAGTGTCTTTTTTATTTTTA
>JAKRWB010000581.1 GCA_022353185.1 ANME-2 cluster archaeon
TAAATCTGCGTCTAAAAAATAATGAAACCCAGCCCCCATCCCTTCTTCAGTTCTCCTGCCCCCCCTTCGGTTCACTTATACAGGGTGCCCGTCCCGGTCTGCTCCGCCCGCCCTTGTGGTGCGGGAACTGGCAGGGGCTTTTCGATTAATATGGATGGTCTGTTTAGAGGGGATGGTTTAGTGTTTGGATGGGTGTGGCTGCCTGACGAAATATAATTATAAAGTAATTTAATCTACATATATGATTGCAACAAACAGTTGCTAATCGATACAAAATCAGAGTTCGTACCAGTTCGTTTTGAGTTCGTTGCTAATTATTACTCAATCCCTGCCCCCCCCTTTGAAGCACTTGAACCTCTGCCCGGACATGTTACTGCTGACCTGGTGTAGGTGTAACTATTCAATTGACCCTGCCACCGCAGCCCTTCAGGGCGGCATGGTGGCAGTCAGCCTCGTTGATTCATGTTGTCTGGGTCCAGGAGCCAAAAATCTGAAACAGGATACCAACTATGAATTTGATTCCTGTCTCCCGCCATTTTCTGCTCTCATGCGCTGCCCTTGATGTACTTGACCGGACAATTCTTACTCCCAATGCTTTTAACTGCAAATCAATATTTTATGAGACTACTTTATTTGAGTAAAATCATAGATAAGCAGTGAAGTTAAATTATAGTAAGATAATATATTATCACAAAACCGGAGGACATTATGAATACATTTCTGATTTCTATTCAAAAAGAAGATAAATTCTTTATTGCAAGATGTCCTGAGCTTGGAGTGACATCCCAGGGTGAAACCCTTGATGAAGTACAAGTAAACATCAAAGAAGCTATAGAACTTTATATTGAAAGTTTTGGTACAGAAGACCTGCCAAGTGAGACATCCAGACCGTTCTGGACTACTGTAGAAGTTGCTCATGCCTAGACTACCAGTACTGTCTGGAAAAGAACTCGTGACTGCATTAAAAAAAGCGGGTTTTGTTGAGGTGCGGCAAAAGGGGAGCCACGTCTCAATGCAAAAAATTACACCAGATAAAACCTACAGAACCGTTGTTCCTTTGCATAAAGAACTGGCAAAAGGGACATTGCTAGATATTTTACATCAAACAGGAATGAGTCGAGATGATTTGTTCGAAATACT
>JAKRWB010000582.1 GCA_022353185.1 ANME-2 cluster archaeon
GTCTCGTTCAAGTTTTCAGAAGATATTGGCCGACTTGCAGAAAATGCTGTGTTTGTTGAATTGAAAAGGCACAAACAGGACGTATATTACTGGAAAAACAATATCGGTGAAGTGGATTTCATTGTAAAAGATGGCCTGCAGCCAGTAGAAGCCATTCAGGTCTGCTGGAATCTCGACGAAGAACGCACAAGAAAGAGAGAAACTAAGGCATTATGCAGCGCAATGAAGGAGTTTGATCTGGAAAGGGGAATTATAATAACTGAAGATACGGAAGCTATAGAGGAAATAGATGGGAAACAAATTTTATTTATACCTCTGTGGAAATGGTTTTTGAATCGAAAGGAGTGAAAAAGTTCTTGTTCCATACATGGATTTCACGTATCCACTTCAAATCTAAGGGTAATTTGAAAATTATTAGACCGGATTAACAGGATTTACAGGATATACCGCAACGTCAATATCATGTAAATCCTGTAAATCCGGTCAAAATACCATGCTTTTTGAAGTGGATACTAATTTATTATATTATCGATATCAATAGAAGCTTTTTAATACTTTTGTTAAATTCATTATACAGTGCTGGGCGCAATACGAAACGTCAACCAGCTTATAATCAGGGAACAAAATCGTGACCGTATGATCCCGGCCGATGCTCCCTGATCATCAATGCGAACACGGCAATATACCAGTAACGGAGGGGGCTGAATTATTTTATCCACCACACGGGCTGGCAGATACTAAAACGTACTGAGCGAGAGGAACTTGAGATCACGGATGTGAACAATGAGTATATTAGGCGGGAGGCGGGCTTATGCTGACTGACAGCGGGGTTTGCAGATAATTCTATAAAACATAACAATATACTTTCACCCTCATAAGCTTCAATCAAAAGATAGGATTATAATGTTTGAGTAACTAAAAAATGGTTATTATGTCAACAGAAATAAGAAGAGAACTTGAGAAATTAGGCATAGAAGTTGGTGATTTGAAAAAAAGGTCATTTTCTGGAGCGAAAAAAGTGTCCTCTGAAGTGAAACTCAAGCGATATCATGCATTGTTAAACAGAGTATCAAAATGCCCAGAGGTAGACATTACGCCTGATGAACTTATTTCTTCACTTAAGCAAAAGGAATACTGATGGATATAACTCTGGATAGTAACGTGCTGGTGTATGCTTTTGTTCCGCCTATTCACAAAAATGAAGTGAAACGGAAAGAATGGGAGAATCTGCACATCAATGCCAGGAAAATCTACGAAAATGTGATACGGGAAAAACATTGTTTAATTCTCCCTTTTGCTGTTATAATGGAAATTGCTTCTGTTATTTCACTACTTACCGTAACTCCTCATCCTTTAACCCATAGGAATTCACTTGATTATTTCACTTTTTTGAATAATATTGGCTAAAGTATCC
>JAKRWB010000048.1 GCA_022353185.1 ANME-2 cluster archaeon
AAGCAGCATATCTCTTATGGGTATGTACCTTTATTTGTAAAAATCATCTATAGGCATTATCATGATGCTCAAATTCCAGAAGGGTTATACTTCCATTTTTTATATCGATTTCATAGATGATAACAAAAGACCCTATATGAATTCTCCGTTTACCTTTTAGAATATTTCGAAGAGGTTTACCTATTTCCGGGTTATCTGAAAGTATTTCAAGTCTCTTTTTTAAATGACTGTAACGGACTTTGTCTTTTTTGAATAATTTTTGCAATTCTTTCTGAACCCTTGGATGTGCGATAATCTTGTATGTCATTTTTCTATGCTATTCAAGAAATCATCCATGCTTTCGAACTCGAGACGCTTGCCTTTTCTAATTTCATTACCCGCTGTATTCACACGTTCTACAAAATCCGAATTAAAAGCTTCTTCCGGAGGATAACTGGTTTCATCTAGTTTTTCTTCAATTCTCTCCAACTTACCAAGAATTCTCGAAAACATTGTTTCAATATTCTGATTCTTAAATGAATTTTCCATAATATCTCACATATATAATCATTTTCTATCTATAAAATATGTTTCTCTTTAATGTTGAGTGAATTTAATAATCACACATTTTGATTCTTCGCGGTCTTTGCGTTGAGTGGTTTAATGCCATAACTACACTTTAGCTGCACCTGACCTGCGGACAACCTTATGGATTTACGAAGGCGGGGGGTGGCTATGGCTGTTAAAATGCAACACAAAAGTTATTCGAACAGCGTACCCTGCACCCGATGCCCGAAGGGTGGCCGGGTGCAGCCAGCCGTGTGTGATACTGCACCGCAAAGAACGCAAAGTGTACCTGTTCAGCTTTAAGATATCCCTGCCATTCTGACTCAATTTGCAGATAATAACATCAACCTGAGTTCGTATCAGTTCGTTTTAGTTCGTTGTTTTTTAATAAAGGCCAGTTTCAATTTCGCAAATTCATTACCTGTTAAATTAAATTTGGTATCCGTTCAATATCTACTGTATTTCTTTCTCTACTAAAATTAACTAAAACTCCTAGTACGCATGGGCGTAAATTTACATACCATTTAATAACATCCTATTGTTATAATCAATCCCCATCCTAAAACATTCG
>JAKRWB010000049.1 GCA_022353185.1 ANME-2 cluster archaeon
GTATAAAGATGATTTAACAGAGCATGGTGGAGAACTGAATAACCAGACAAAAAGAGAGCTCATAAAAGCCCGTGCTGAAATAGAAGCGGGAAAGTTCCACACACTTGCTCAGGTAAAAAAAGAACAAAGAATATTATACAAGAATTATATTCCCGACAGCCTCTCCACCGCTTCCTTCACTAATTCCTGACCGCCCTTTTCAACAAGCAGATGACCCAACCGCTTCGCCTCCTCCTCACATCTCTCAAGAGGCACGACCTCATCCACCTTTACAAACCTATCGCCATCCAGTGACAGCACCTCAGCCCGTATCCTCACACCATTACCCTCAGTTGTAGCAAAAGCCGCAATAGGGACCAGACAACCTCCACCCAGAATTCCTATCACTATACGCTCAAGCTTTGTCTCAAGATTAGTAAGGGGATGGTCCAGCAGCGATACAGCTTTGTGACCCTCGGTATCCTTCGGCGTCACCACCACTATGGTCCCCTGGTTGGCAGACGGACAGAAATTATCTGGGTCAAGCCTTGCCACATCCAGTTCCCAGCCCATGCGCTGCAATCCAGCCTCTGCCAGCAGGATGCCATCGTATTGACCTTCCTCAAGTTTACGTCGGCGGGTATTGATATTACCCCGCAGGTCCTGGATTTCCAGGTCCGGCCTATACCTTAAAAGCTGGGCGCGCCTGCGCATACTTGTAGTACCAATAATGGCTGCATCAGGCAATTCATCCAGGGTGGAACCGTCGTTGGTCAGCAGTACGTCCAGAGGCGAATCCCGTTTCAGTACGGCAGCAATGGCCAGTTCATCGGGCCGCTCAGTGGGGATGTCCTTCATACTGTGGACCGCGATGTCAATCTCGCCTTCCAGCATCCTGTCATCCAGTTCGCGCACGAACGCACCCACTCCCGGCACCTCGTGCAGGGGGCGGTCCGTGAACATATCACCGCTGGTCTTTATGATCTTGCGTTCGGTATCAAATCCCCGCTCCTTTAACATCGCAGCTACTTTGTCTGCCTGTGCCAGGGCCAGGGCACTTCCCCGGGTACCTATTATCATTGATTAAGGCCTCAGGTTCTTTTCGTATGCCTCAACCGTGGCATCAATATCTTCATCGGTATGCGCCGCTGACAGGAAATTGGTCTCGAACTGTGACGGAGGCAGGAACACACCGCTGTCAAGCATCCTGTGGAAGAAATTAAAGTAACCTTCCTTGTCACATTTCAAAGCTTCCTGGTAATTGGTAGGCATTTCACCAAAGAACACCTTGAACATGGAACCTACACCGCTGACATTATAGTCCAGCCCCAGGTCGTTCACAGTGTCCCGCAGCATAGCCCGCAGGCCGTCTGCCTTAAGGTTCACCTTCTCGTGGACCTTCTCCTTTTCAAGCACATCAAGAGTAGCAAGTGCAGATGCCAATGAAAGCGGATGCCCGTTAAAGGTCCCTGCCTGGTACACCTTACCGGCAGGTGATATTTGCTGCATGATGTCACGACGACCCCCAATCACGCCAATGGGGAGACCGCCACCCACTATCTTGCCCAGTGTAGTCAGATCGGGTGAAACATTGTAATATTCCTGGGCACCTCCCATGGCAAGCCTGAATCCCGTTATCACTTCATCGAAAATAAGTAGTACATCATTCTCTTTAGTTACTTTCCTGACTTGTTCCAGATAACCTTCTTCAGGAAGGATCGGGCCAATATTACCCATGACCGGTTCAATTATGAGGGCAGCAACCTCTCCGTTATAACCATGTATGGCTTCAACAATGGCATCAATATCATTATAGGGGACCTGTAGAGTTTGCTTGGTGAACTCCCTGGGGACACCCAGCGAATCAGGTGCACCCTGCGTGGTGGCACCGCTTCCTGCTTTTACCAGTACTGCATCATGAGCCCCATGGAATCCGCCTTCTATTTTGATAATCTTGTTCTTGCCAGTATAGCCCCGGGCTGCCCGTATGGCTCCCATAGTGGCTTCGGTGCCGGTGGACACGAACCTGACCATATCAATGCTGATATAATTATCACGGATACGTTCTGCCAGTTTCACTTCCATTTCAGTGGGCGTGCCGTACAGCCAGCCCTGGTCCAACTGGGTACGGATGGCATCCTTGATAGCCGGATGGTTGTGTCCCAGCATGAGTGGACCGTAACCCATACAATAATCAATGTATGTGTTACCGTCAACATCAGTGAGTTTTGAACCATCGGCACTTTTGGTGTAGAATGGGTATGGGTTTATTGCCCTTACCGGACTGCTTACTCCGCCGGGAAGCAGGTTCTTTGCTTTATTGAACAGTTGTTTTGAATTATCGCGCTTCAT
>JAKRWB010000583.1 GCA_022353185.1 ANME-2 cluster archaeon
ACTATATTCATTGCCTCAGAATCTGTTGAACGGCAAACACCAGAAAAAATTGGAGTCATATCAATAGCTACAGCACGCAAATCAGAAAAGCCAACAGTATGATACCTTCCATGATAAGTGGATAAGATACTTTTGATTCTCGCATCAACACCCATTGTATCGATAACAACACCCTCTATTTTCCGGTTTGTGATTTGTTCAATACACTTATGGATAAATTTCAATTCAAGTCGAAGTGTAGCATCCGATATGTACCTCTGAATAAAATATTTCAAATTCATAAATTCATCAGAATCCCTGTATCTAAAATTTCTTCCTAAAAATCCAATAGAATTGTATAATCTCTCTGCAAAATCAACTTCTGCATATTCCATCGAAAATAGATCATCTGTTTGCATTTTAAATAATTGTTGATGCTCAGAAAACCATGATGTATTAACAGATCTGACATATGATGATACTTCTTTTAATATATCAGAAAGATTGGTCCAGGATGATGGAACTTCATCATCGGATGCTTCAATATCAGTAGTAGAAAGATCACGAAGAAAATTTGTATTTATTGGAAAATTTCCTTTGATCAATTGTTCCAAAATGTCAGGTGTTAAATAACTTTCATCATCCTGAATCTCAATATTTTGTATTCGTTGACCTATATCTTGATAGTAGTAACTATCTTCGAATGTTACTTTACCTTTGCGGATATAATCAATGAATCTGTTGAAAGCGAGAACGGGAACAATATTTGCATGGCCTTTATCAATTGCCCGAACAAAATCAGGATTCCATACAATGGAACGCTTTTCGTTTTCGTTCAGCGTATCCCATTTAATTTCTCCTGCTGCAAGACAATATACAGTCTTCGCCTCAATTCTGTGAAACTTCACACCTTGTGTCATATTCGATGTTAAGCCATTCATCAATTTAAGGATCCTTTGACATGAATAGGAATGTTTTTCCAGAAGTTTTATACGCGTTTGTAGTTCTTCATCAACTGAAACATTCGAATATTCAAGAAGGTTATTTGGCTCTATCTTTTCTGACAGTGCAAGTTGTTTGAGGTCTTTTCTAAGTTTTTCCAGTGCTTCTTTACGAAACTGGTTTTCCGTTTTTTGTCGTGATGCATTATCTGACTGCCGCATTCTTCCCTGTTCGTGTATTATCTCGTCAATGAAAAGATCCATACATTCAATAATATAGGCTGCCTGCAACTCAAAAAACAACCTTATTTGAGCCCCTATTTTCTGATTTGGATGTATGGAGGTGAGGATATTTTTTAGAAATCGGTTTCTTGTCAATATTTGTGGATAAAATCGCATAGCTTTGACTTCATACATTGAAAACCATTCTTTGCTTTTGGTTAATCGTTCACAAATCGCGTTTAGGTCAGCACCACCGTAGGTCTTTAGATCTGAAAAGGTGAATAGTGTTGATAATGCATCACGGTTTTTTTCAACGGAATAATCTGAAGGTATAGTGATTGTCTGGGATTCTAACCAGCGGTATTCTATTTCAGAAGAATATTGCGAGAGAAGTGTTTGCTCAACTTTCCTATAATAGGTTGATTTTGATAATGGTGCAAGATTTTTTAAGTCTCTTTTTGTTTGAATTTCATCATAAATACCTTTTTTTACTTGAATTGGATTTTTAACGATTTTGTGTTCGATTTCAAGGAATTCTGAGAGGGTGATGGAGGGTTTTTCTTTTCCAAGATAGATCAGTTGTTTGAACTCTTTGTCGTTATTTATCCAATTAGAGATCCGTTTTCTGAGTCCACGTGCAGTGACACCCAATTGTTTTGAAAACTCTGTAAGGTCATTTCCTGTGTAACCACCT
>JAKRWB010000584.1 GCA_022353185.1 ANME-2 cluster archaeon
ACAGCACCCGGATAAGACATTGATAGGCAGAACCGAACGTGGTTTTGACTTCCTCGGCTATCATTTTGAGCCTGAAGGGCTATCAGTTGCCGGTAAAACCATTGAGCGATTTAAAGAACGTATTTCCCGGCTTTATGAGCAAGGTGCGGATATTAACCGCATCGGACAATACGTTCTAAAGTGGTTACAATGGACACGTACAGGGATATACGAATCGCTCAAAAATCAACCCTTGCGGCCCTATAAATAACCAAATAACTCAAATAACAAAATGATCAATTGTCTGACCTCACTGGCCACACTTGAAAGTTTCTAATCTGCTTGCAGAAATAATCGGAAGCACTATGATACCGAACGTCCCCCGTGCCCATATACATGCAATTCACCGATCCCTCCGGCTGACCCTGACTGTCCCGACAAATCAGTTCCCCTATCATATCCGTCGCCGACCAGTGCCACCCCGACTCGACGCCATTGAAGGGATCCCCCTCCGACCATTGAGCCGTTCCCGCTGTGTTGCTTAAATCTGGATATCGGTACTTGCGTGCTACTAATCCACTGAACTCGCTACTGGTCGGCAGCCTCCAGTCTCCCGCTGATGAACCATCAGTTAGACCGCAAGTTCCGTCTGCCAGCGCCGCCGCTGCGGCTGTGGCCACATCCCAATTGGCCTTCCCATACTCATCTGTTCCAGCCAATTCACTGCAGCTAGCGTCCTTAAGCCAAATCAATCCGGTTCTGGGGTCTCTTACGGTGCCATCACCCATAATAGTGAATCTCTCATCACAATTCTGATCAATGCCATCTCCCGGTATTTCTACCGCACCGGGGTTTATAGTGCTGTCATTGTCATTACAGTCTGTATTGTCTGATACATAACCTTCAGGGACTGGACAGCTTTGCCCCACATCCAAAATATCCCCATAACCATCTTTATCTTTATCGGGATAGAAAAGTCCTTCATCTATTTCACCGTCGCAGTCATTATCAACTCCATCACAAATTTCATCTGCATCCGGATGTATATCAGCATTATCATCATCACATTCATTGCAAGAGTCATATCCATCATTATCTTTATCTATGCAATGATAAGCCCTGAGGGTGCCTTCAATCAATGGGTCGCAGAATGTTTCACCTACCCATGTACCATGTAATTCAGTATCTGAATCAAAATAAATATGAAGTTCCATTCCACGTCCATCGCCGAAGTTAAGATCATCAGGGAAATAAATGTGGCACTCATTATTGACTATTTTATTTTGCAGATCATTTGCTTCCCAACTATAATGCTCGTTAATACATCCAATTGCAACATACCAACCACTTGCAGATATAACATAATTTTCGCCGTTTATCTCTTCCACCTCGAAACTTATGCCATTTCCAGGAAACATGCCTCCTTCCCATGTTCCTTCAATGGTATTTCTCTGCTGACATACCAGGTCACTGCCGTTGCAATCCTGATCGATCCCATCCCCACAGATTTCGGTGGCGTCTGGATTGATACTTGAATCCGAATCGTTACAATCTCCCTGTTCTTTTGTAAAACCATCCTTATCCTTATCAATTGATTTCTTGATGAAAGCAGGATAAAAAATCTCCCAAGGAAAGTCCTCAGCAGCGAACGAAATGTTA
>JAKRWB010000585.1 GCA_022353185.1 ANME-2 cluster archaeon
TTGATTGAGAGATGGTATATGACATAATTTGTTTCAACAGGGTCAAATGCCTGTTTCATTGTAATTATATCTTCGTAAATCACATCGTTTCCTCTCAGATATACAAAATAATACGAGGTTATATTGATGTCAAATTCACCCGTCATCAATTCAGGTTGGGATAAATCAGGCACTGCTGCACTTGAATAATTATCTAAAGGCGAGGGGACTGATAGTGAAGGTGATGCTGAAGTTTCCTTTGAAGTTTCATTCATTGATGATTGTGAACTGGTTGATGTTTTAGAATTCGTTTTTTCTGCATCAATACAGCCGGAAATAAGAATAATTCCTACAACTAATAAACAGATTACCGATAATTTCTTCATTTATTCTCCTTTTTCCCATTTAATTGCTTAATTTTGGAATGTGGGCATTTAGGTTCTTAAGAGCACTCCCGACTCCATTGATCACGTATAATACTATACCCAGAATTATTTAAAATTGGAGGTTCGCTCATCCTATTTCACAGCTTTTGTCAGGGAATCGATGGCACATTTTTTCAGAGATGGCAATAGGGATGGCGTACTGGAATAATATGATCATATACTGATTTTAAATTCACATCGAATGCGCTTTGAAATCATTATATCGTGCCAGGGTAATATTGCGTTGTTCATCCAATATGATGTCCTGATTATTGTAAGTAAATAACATGGACTGCGGCCATCCATATCTGCTATAATATGATAAGTGCACAATCGTTGCTTGTGGAATAAACATCTGTGGCATGTTTTCTGAAAAAGGCCTGTATGTTTGGTAATCTAATATCGCCACCTCGTCCGGGTAAAAAATTGATCTATTGAACATTTCTTCTCCATTATTATCAACCACATATAGTTTAGTACTCTTGTATTTTCCTTCACTTGTGTGAAAAACGGTCACATCCTTTTCAGGTATAACTTTTACGGCATAGGCAATTTCGAGTTTTTGTTTTTGTTCTGGTATTGACCTTTCAGTAAATCGATTGTAATATTCAATTACCGTTCTGTTCACCCAGTTGGCCCGGCCATAGTAATCCACAGGTATAGGATAGTATGAACGATTTCCCCCATGAATGTCATAGGGAGGTGTGTCAAATGCAATGGAGTAATCAAACTGTTCTGCTACGGTAAGGGCTCCGAGGCTCTTTTCAAATGAAGTTGAAGGTATGGGTGTTGTATTATATTTCAATGAAAATGATCTGTCAAATAATGTGGTGTAATTATCCACCTGGAAAATGACAATTCCCTCCAGGGTTTGATCTGGATATAATAGGGTATCATTCAACCTGTTTTCTTCTTCAATCTCTGAGATTACCCAGCTGGAAAGCGGAATAATTATGCCTGGATTTGCAGGAGTGAAAACTTGATTTTCAGGAGTGAATGCCTGATTCCTGGCATGTAATTGTAGTCCAATCATGCTAAAATTGAGGGTGTTAGTATCATTATTTTTTATTGAGAGATGGTATATGACATAATTATTTTCAACCATATCAGATATCAGTATTTCTTTTGATCGTATGTACGGAATGCCATTTGATTTCCCCAAGAATCCTTTTTTGAAAACCACACTATTAACCCCTTAGATACACGAAATAATACGAGGTTATTTTGATGTCAAATTCACCCGGCCTCAATTCGGGCTGGGATATATCAGGCACTGATGCACTAGAATTATTATCTAAAGGCGAGGGGATTGATATTGAAGGTGATGCTGAAGTTTCCTTTGAAGTTTCATTCATTGATGATT
>JAKRWB010000586.1 GCA_022353185.1 ANME-2 cluster archaeon
ATATAAATAGTTATCTATCATAATCGATATCATTAAAAGCATTATCTTGATATTAAAAGTTAGGCCATACGCTTAAGGAATTGCAACAAACCCACTTGGTATCGATTTTCAATAAAAATTATAGATCAATTCGCGTATCTTTGAAAGTCAAGATAAATTGTACATATCGTTATATATTTAAAAACGTTTTGTTATATAAAATATAACAACACCCATGAAAAACAAGCGCCGAGAGGGTGATTCGAACACCCGAGGGGCTAAGCCCCACAAGCTTTCCAAGCTTGCGCCATACCGCTAGACTACCTCGGCATTTTGATGCCTTATCTTGAATTTGACTGACCCGTTTTCAGTCAGCCTTATCTTTGTTTTCCGTCTTTGCTGTCCAGCCCTTAGGATAGGTACCTTCAAGCATCAGCACCCGTTTGGTGTCAGCCACCATACCAGTTTCAGCCTCCAACACGGCATCCGTGTCCATCAAAGCATCTGCCAGCGCTACCGCCTCGCCCTTAATGCTCAGGACCAACACCCTGTCGCCAGGGTTAATACCAGTATCGATCTTCACCACACCAGGTGCGGCCAGACTGGCCCCGTGGCAGATGGCATCCACAGCACTATCCCGTATTATTATACGAGGCAGATGCACAAGACCCAACTCCTTAGGCAGTATCACCCGGCGCAATTCACTCTCGTCCCCGGACTCCTGGTATATCACCATCGCATCCTTCAGGTCGAACAGCGTCATCGTACTGTCGTCTTCCCGAAACGGTCCACTGCGGGTACGCCGCAACTCCTGCATGTGCGCACCGGTGCCCAATGCCGCTCCCATATCATGACATAACTTCCTGATATAGGTACCCGACTCACAGCCAACACGCATCAGCACATTGGTACCATCCATCTCCAGTATGTCAAGGTAATAAATATTTCGTATCCTTACCTCACGCTTCACAGCTGACTTGATAGGAGGTTTCTGGTAGATAGGACCTGTAAACTCCTCGACAACCTTCATAAGGGCCGTCTTTTTTACGGTGGAGTGTAATTTCATTAAACATATATATTCTTTACCCGCACTCATCAGCGCGCCAACTGATTTCGTAGCATCGCCCAGCATAACAGGAAGTAGTCCCGTAACTTTAGGGTCCAGTGTTCCGCCATGTCCTGCTTTGGGCAGGTCCAGTATCTTCTTCACCCACGACACCACTTCATGACTGGTGGGGCCAGAAGGTTTATCCAGGTTAATGACTCCGTTATTGATATGTTCCTTTATAGGACGCTTATTTGGCAATAATCCATGTTCAGGGTCAGTGGTTTCATCCACCTTTTCCTTTAATTCCCGCTCGCTATCAGCAGGTAGTTTGTAATCCATTTATCCCCTCAACTCCTTTTCCTTCATAGATTCAATAGCAGTAATCGCGACTTTCGCCGTAGCTTCCGGGCCCCACACACTGGACTCCAATACCAGATCATAAGGAGTCAAATCGCTGATGTCAATATCATAGTACTCCTTATACCGCTTAGCCTCACTTTCCTGTCGCTTAACAGTTTCATGCATGGCCTGCTCCAGGGAAATATCCTCACGGGCTGCAATCCTGCGCGCCCTGACATCTACATCGGTCTTTAGCATAATCTTCAGGTCCGCATCGTTCAGCATGCCCGATAGCCTCCCCTCGAAAAGGAAATTCCCGCCTGTTTTCGACATTTCGACCTGCCGCCTATCAATCTCATTATCAATAGCAGGATCTACCTCAGCAATACGCCCGAACTCCTCCAGGCTCACTCCGCGCTCTTTAGCCATAGCACGGAACAAATCACCCGATGACACAGGCTTGAGATTGAATTGCTCAGCAATGGTCTTTGAAAGAGTACTCTTACCACTGCCCGGAGGCCCGCTGATTGTAATTATCATGTTCATATGCCGCCTATGTTCAGGCTCTTCCGTATTATCTGGCTTATAGGCATACTACAGATAAAGTACCAGTATATCCAGTACTGGATCGGACCCAGCGCATTCCCGGTCAGTACTTTCTCACCCCAGAATGGAAATATCAGTGTAGGGTCAGGGTGTTGACTGATGAACAGGTACGCCCACATGAACAATGGCAGCGAGATAATACTAATATATGCCATGGGTTTGAACTGCTGCTTGCTCATCTTCATCTGGTCTGCCATCATGTCCGAGCGCTGTCCTTCAAGTTTTTTCAGTTTAGCCTGGTTATCTGCCACCTGGGCTTCCCTGAACTCCTGCTGGAAATGCTTCATCTGGTCCTGTACCCGCCGCATCAGTTCCCAGTCCATGGTATATTTCTGTATCAGTGAAGCATACAGACCGGTAATGGCGGCCATTACGAACAGCATAATGTGGAACGGAAGCATATCAGGCAGCGGACCAAGCATAATTTCAACCGCTTGCCCTACCTGTACCCTGAATTTTTCCCCTAAAATGATGATTCCGAACATCATTCCAAAACCAAGGGCCAATGCAGCCCTATCCAATGTCTGCTTCCAGTTTGTGTTCGACATATCTAAATCCTATTACAAAATTAATTCTATTACGTTGTTAATCTCTTTAAATATATCATCCACACTGCCGGTGCCATTCACGGACTTTAACAGTCCTTTCTCACGATAATAATCAATAAGGGGATATGTCAGTCCATAATAAGAGACCAGCCTGGTCTTAACGGCATTCTCTGCATCATCATCCCTCTGATACAGTTCTCCGCCACAATGGTCACATTTCCCGTTCACTTCAGGCGGATTAAATATAACATGATAGCTGGCACCACATCGACACATCCTTCTGCCAGCCAATCTTTTTACCAGGACCTCATCAGGTACTTCGATATCAATCACCGCATCCAGTTCCTTACCGACATGGTCAATGATATCTCCCAATGCCTGAGCCTGCGGAATAGTCCGTGGATAACCATCAAGCAGGAATCCTTTATCAGTATCCTGCTCAGACAACCTGTCCTCGACAATCCCTATCAGTACACTGTCTGGCACCAGTTCCCCGCGTTCCATGAATTTCTTTGCCTCAAGACCAAGTTGGGTGCCTCTTTCAATATTGTCCCGCAAAATATCGCCTGTAGATATATGCGGGATATTGTATAGCTGGGATATCTTCATTGCCTGGGTGCCCTTTCCGGCGCCAGGTGCACCCAGCAATACAAGATTGACCATTGTTTCATTTGCCTCCGAGGAATTGTCTCATCATTGGATGCATTTCCATCATCTGTTCAGACGCCAGGTCTTCATACAGCCGGTACACAATACTCACAGCCAGCAACAGACCGGTACCACCTGCTCCTCCCAGCGTACCCAATAGACTGGCCACCAGTGTCAACAGACCGATGAATGCACCACCGATAATGGTAACTCTTGGGATATAGCGGTTCATAACCCGCTCGATACTATCAACGTTTCGCCTGAACCCGGGTATCTGCATACCTGAATTGTGTATCTTCTGGGCTGTGTTCTTGGCATTCATACCAGTAGTCTCCACCCAGAACAGTGCAAATATGATACCGCCAATTATCAACATGGCAGCATCTGCCAGCACATGCACGCCTATCTGCCAGGTTGCCGGCACATCCACAGCTACAAAACCTGTAGTATTGGCATACTGGGTATTGAGGTCAGCAAAATTCTGGTTCACCAGACTGGGTATCCAGTCCCTGGGACTGTGAAGGGGCGCCAGGTAATACATCAGGCCGCTGGTTGGGGTACTGCCCCTGAACTCGCCAAATATCGTAATTCCCTTATTGAACAGCAACATACCTACCATCTGGATATTGGCCTGCAATGCCCGCACCAGGATCATGGGAAGTACACTGGCATATATAAGCTTGACAGGAAATCGACCTCTTGCACCCCTCACTGCACTATGCGCCAATGGAATCTCGATACGGGTAGATTCCACGTACACTACCATAAGGAATATCAAAACTGTACTGATCAATGCCAGTATGCCGCCATCAATGAATACATTCTGGAACATATTGTCAGCCAGCAGGTTACCCAGTCCAACATCAGTAGTGAAAAACAACCATTTTGGTAGCAGCCCTACCGGAGCACTGCCAGGTCCGCCCGGACGGGTGATACTGAACAGTCCTGTTACGATCGACTGGGCCACACCTGCCACAATGAACAGGCCCACACCTGAACCGATACCCCATTTGGATACCACCTCATCCATGAACAGCACCAGGGTGCCGCCAATGAATATCTGGATAAATATAATGAAAATTACTAAATCCACCCCACCTGCCGGTGAAAGGTTAAAATCCGCTGATAACATTGTTGCCAGACCAATATCAGGAAGGATATACCCGCCCAATATCTGCGGTAATGATTCCAGCACTATCATAACAAACACCAGCAACTTCTGGGCGCCCTGGAAGATAGCCTGGTCCTGCGGGTCGCTCAGGTCCATCCTGATAACATCCGCACCAACCAGTAACTGCAACACGATAGAAGCAGTAACAATTGGACCTATACCCAATAGCATAAGCGAGCCTGAAGCTCCGGCAAAGAATGCCCTATATTGTTCAAACAAATCTATGGAATCCGCGGACATGCCAAAAAGAGGAATATTAGACAGGGCAAAATAGAGTAACAGTATACCTATTGTCCAGCCCAGTTTCTTCTTAAAATGCACATGCCCTTCAGGTCTAGACACTGCTGGCAGTTTTCTTAAAAATGGTTCGATAGTATCCTTGAAGGTCATCTGATGCACCTTTGTAATATTAGAATAATTGAATAGTAAAACAATAATTTAACATTATTGTTTTCTATTCCAAGCTCACATTTCAGTCGGCTTCTTCAACAGCCTGTTCCAAAGGCTCTTCCGGCTCTGGAAGTGGTTCCATCTCTGACGGTACATACTCCACGACGCTGCCTCCGGCCTCTTCTACCTTATTCCTTGCCTTCTCGCTGCATTGTGAAACAGTCAGCACCATGGATTTGGTTACCATGCCGCCGCCCAGCACCTTATCAATGTCCAATTCTGCCAGGTTCATATAGTACACGTCGCCTTCCTTTTGCGCCTGACCATCTGATACCAGCTGTTCAGCCAGTTCGTCCAGTTCACCCACATTCACTATGGGCGTATAGGTTAGCATCTTCTGAGGGCGTTTGAACCCATGTTTTCCGTAGGCCAGGCCATTGAGGTAGTTGCGCACAAAATGGTGTTTACATCCACCTGCATTGCCACGACCTCCGCGACTGCCACCGCCACGCCGATTCTTGGAAGTACCGCCTCCGCATGTCCGTGAACCTCTGAATTTGGTTACATTCTTTTTCATGTGAATCACCTCATCCTGTGAAGTAAGGCATTAATGTCGTCGCCATGATATCCAAGTACACCGCCTTCAGCTACAGTCTTCTTAATACCCCTGTGTCCTTTTCTGGGAGGATGAAGCCTGAACAACGGTTTGAGCTGTGGCACATCTTTCATGGAAACCTCACCTGCATGAATAGCCTGTGCCAGGGCATCAATACCATCGAATGATGTATTCTCCTTCACATACTCATCGGTCAACCTGGCACCGCCCTTCAACTCACACCTTTTATGCATTAACTCGGTCAGGGCTTCCTGGGTGATATTACCCCAAGCCACATAATCCTTAACCTTCTGTATCATGCCCTTATTCTGGGGATTCTCATTCAGAACAATGCAATGATTGCCTTTGTTCAACCTGAGCATCTTAAGGGTATCCCTTATCTCGGGCCTGGTATTGACCGTACTTCGAAGCCGCACTACCGTGTACATTACTTTGCCCCCCTGGTACGAATTACTGCAGTCATTTTCAGCGCTTCGTAAGTAGCCTTGGCAAAGTTCAGGGTAGTTCTGGTCTGACCCTCGGTCCTTGTCCAGACATCCTTGATACCTGCCAGCTGCATAACTGTCTTTGCAGTTTTCCCTGCAGCCAGTCCTAAGCCACGTGGAGCAGGTTTCAATATCACCTTAACACTGCCAACTTTACCTTCAACCTCGAAAGGAACAGTATGCTCTGTCCCGCAAACGCATTCCCATGAACCGCAACCTCGCTTCACTCCCGAAATATTAAGCTTAGCAATGTCAATAGCTTTGCGTATTGCTGGTCCTACCTGTGCATCCTTGCCCTGGCCCATGCCGATAAAACCATCTTCATTGCCCACAGCCACTACGGCTCTGAACTTTACCCGGCGACCAGAGTCAGTCATTCTCTGGACCATGTTAATGTCCAGTACTTCTTCCTTCAGTTCTGGAAGAAGTGCATCCACTATCTGTGGTTCCCTGATAGGAAGACCTGATTGCAGTGCCTCGTCCATTGAGGTCACCTGGCCTTCCTTTACCAGTATTCCCAGCCTTGTCTTGGGAATCCATTCTTTCTCGTAACCATATGCCATTGTTTAATCCTCCCCAAATTCACTTTTAATCTTTGCCAGAGTCTCATCGAACATGGCAGGAATATCAGTACCGGTATATTCCTTGATCTCTTCGCCCCTTATTCTGGGCTCATCAGGAAATATCTTAGGGTCATGGGGTACATCTAAACCAGAATCTACAATGCCTTTCAATGCAGCATATACCCGGCTGCCCTTGGATGAAACCTGTAGTCCCATATCCAGCACTGCGTTCTCATATCCAGCCTTCTGGGCCTTATAACCAAAAAGCAGGCCTGTGAGGTATGCTGATGGTGTATTGCCTGTGGGGCCGGTATAACCATAACTACCAAGTTCGGTAGAATCGGCATGAACTAAAGTTTGGTCACCTTCAGGCTTTGGTACCACCAGCTGGAGCCTCATATGTTTCAAGCTCCTGCGTGCTACTACCCGGGCCTGTTTAGACACCAACAATTTGAGCCGCTGATGATAATCGGTCCTTCCTTCTCTTCTACGTCTGAATGCTACTTTGTATCTAGGTCCTGTTGCCATGTATCATCACGTCTCCTTGTGTTCAATGGATTCAATATGCGCTTCCATGTGTGCCACGTTCCTGTACACGCCACCTTTTGCCTTACGGCGCATGGTACAGTAAACCGATTTATCCAGTGTACCGTCACTTTTCAGTTCACGCAACTTTTTCCTCAGGGCACGTATCTTCGTCATCCATTGCTGTTTTCTGGGATTGCGGGCACCTTTGGCCCCGCTTCTGGAACCGTGACCTTTACGGTGTCCGTATGCCCTTTTAATATCCACCTTCCGGGCACGTCCCCTAGACACGCCTTTCACAGGTTTGGCTTTTACAGTACCGCTTGAAATAAGTCCCCTCACATCTTCACGGGTGATAGCATTAGCAATATCTCCTGCTGCTTCAGGGTCAAACCAAATCCGGTTAACTCCGACCTTTAGCACACTGGCTGCAATTTTCTTCTGGTTCTTGAGGTCTGACATCTCACTGCACCTCCTCTTGATAAGGTGGATTGAGTATTTTCAGTCCCAGGCTCTGTGCCTTTTTCACAATATCCATGCGCTTTCGCTGTCCTACGGTCCTAGCAATACGAATAGCCTGCGTAGCAGGATTAACATTGTCAAGGTCCTTGGCCCTGGATAGCAGGACTTCCTCAAAGCCTGACGGATGCAATCCCTTGACTGCAACAGGACTGCCGTATCCTGGTCTTGCCATCTCGCCTTTACCGAGGATGTATTTTCGTTTCTTATTATGCAATCCTCTGGGCTTTCTCCAGACATCCTTTAATTTCTTTTTCTTATGCTGGTCGGTCTGGACAAAGTGTGGTTTCTTGAGTTTTTGTCTCTTCCTGACATTGAAAAGCCTCTTGGATTCAGGTCCCATCTCAAGTTCTGCAGTGGGGACGACTTTGGTATCCGACTCAAACTCTTCAGCCTTTACTTCATCAGCTTCAACATTGACTTCATCTATAAAATTGGACACTTCATCCGATATCTGCTCAGCCAGGGCCTCAGTTATCCCTTTAACTTCAGATAACTCTTCGACTGTGGCTTTGTTCAGGTCCGCAAATGAAGTATATCCTGCTTCAAACAGAGCCTTAGCCTTGGATTCGCCGACCCCTTTGAGTGAAGTGAATTTTTCGATTATCGCATCTTCCATTATAATCACCTACGCTGTCTTCTTCTCCACCACATATATTCCGTCCTGGAATACCCTGGGGTCAAATCTCTTTATTTTGGTCGCCTGCTGGATATTAGCAGCAGTCTGTCCAACATCTTCAATGTTGATACCGGTTACCACTACTTCATCGCCTTTAACATCCACCTTTGTGTCTCCCATTATCCTGGCCTTTCTCGGTTTTTTCTCACCAAGGAAATTCCCGATTTTCAGGGCACTACCCTCAACTTTCAACTGGATCGGAAAGTGAGAATATACCATTTTCATAGTATAAGTATAGCCATCAGTTACACCTTTTACCATATTGTTGATGTGGGACGAAATGGTACCAATCATAGCCTGCTGTTTCTTCCTCGGATTGGGTGAATCCACCGTAATCTGGTTATCAACCAGTTCAATAACGATACCGGGATACCAGAGTGAACGGGACATGGTGCCTTTTGGACCTGTGACAGTACACATACTGCCCTCCATTACCACATTGACCGCCTCTGGGATTTCCACGGCTCTTTTTATCTCCTTTGCCATTATGTCACACCTCAGTACACGTATGCAAGCAACTGACCGCCAACCGTCTGGGCCCTGGCGTCATTATGAGACTGAACACCATTAGGTGTAGTCAGTATCAATGCACCGAAATTGCTTGCTGGGAGGTAGCGTTTCTCCCATTTCTCAAAGTCTCTGTACCCAACTGCTGATCTGGGTTTTATGACTCCGCATTTGTTTATCTTTCCAATGAGTTCCACTTTTATCATACCGGCCATGCCGTCGTCTATGAACTCGAACTGTCCCACATATCCCATATCCTGCATGACCTTCAGTACATTTCCGATCAATTTGGAAGCAGGATGGATGATGCAATGGGACTTGCCTGTGCTCTCCGCATTTTTCATTGTGGAGAGGGCATCTGCCAATGGGTCTAATAATACCATATTTTTTCACCTCATGAATTCTTGGTAAATCCCATGTCTGGAGCCATTTCTCTGAAACACTGACGACACAGGTATATTCCATATTTCCTTACAAGTCCCTGTTTCCGGCCGCATCTCTTACATTCATTAGCACCCCGGCCGAACTTCTGTTCTGTTTGAGCTACTGTTTCTTTATTCATGCCAGTACCTCCACGCCATATGCATCCTTAATATATGCAATAGTATCATGTTTGGTCAATTTATGGCTGTTTGGAACCTTCTGTTTCTGTATCTTACGCCTGCTCACCCGATAACCAGGTCTGCACAGTGATACTGTCACATCCATACCGTAAATACCGATATTGGGGTCATATTTCATTTCAGGAAAATCGGTATGTTCCTCAATCCCAAAACTGAAATTGCCAGTTTTATCGAATTGTGATTCTCTTAACTGGTTCTCAATGATCCCCAGGCTGGTCCTCAAGAAATTCTCTGCCGATTCACCCCTCAGGGTAACTTTGCAGCCAATAGGTTCATGCTTCTTTATATGGAACGCCAGCATTGTTCTCTTGGCCTTGGTCCTTACCCCTTGCTGGTGGGCAATGGTATTGAGTATATCCTCAGCTT
This sequence comes from ANME-2 cluster archaeon, assembly GCA_022353185.1. Lineage (GTDB taxonomy): Archaea > Halobacteriota > Methanosarcinia > Methanosarcinales > Methanocomedenaceae > Methanocomedens_B. Next base: position 9,613 of record JAKRWB010000586.1, read on the forward strand.
TGTTAAGGTTCTCACCACTCTCGCCCACACCAATATGGATCGTTAGTTTATCAACCTTGGGCGTTCTCATCACATTACTCTCACTCATGGACAGCACCTCCCAGATTGAACTCTGGTTTATCAGTTCCTACCACGAACACATAGTCCTCGATAGTCTCGAAATCAGTGCCATCATTTCTGGTGAGCACGACCATGTTGTGCCTGCTACTGCGCACCTTCTTTATATCAGTGATGCTGGCAAGTTCCCCTGAATGGGTGCCACCTGTGATGAGTGCTTTATTACCGGCTTCGTACTTGATGTGCTTATCTATACTCTTACCAGGCAAAGTCAAAATTACAGTATCATTGGACTTATAGTCATTGCTGGCGATGATATTTGTACCATCGTGGAGGTTCAACTGTACTTTCCCGCCTTTTATTGTAGTCTTGTTCAGTATCTTGCAAGGTTTCTTTGGGTCTTCCACATCCAGCACATTAACTACAAGCCTGCCCTTAGGATCCAGTAATAATCTGTAACTGGTGTTAATCTTAGGGAACTGCACCACATCAAAGACCCCTACAGGGAACTTATGGTCCCGTCGGACTATACCATCCACAAGCACATTGCCTTCGTTTAGTACCCGTTTTGCCTCCCTCAGATTATCAACCATTTTCAGTATATCCCTGATAAGAACTCCTAATGGTAACGCTTGTTTGCCAGAATGTGGACCCGGATTAGGTTTGGTAATCCAAATGTTTGTCTTCTTAGATACGGGCCAGCTCTTTGGAGAAGCGATTCTTTTTAAATGTCTGCTCACTGTTGTTCGCCTCCTCTTGATAGTGTTAGTTCTCTAATCTTATCCTTGAGGTCCAGCTTTGTTATCATCACGTTGGATGGGTGTACAGGTCTGGGTACCTCTGTACCATCTGCTTTAGGCACACTCACGCCCTCCACCACAACTTTGGTGTGTTTCAGGTCTACACGTTCCACCTTTCCTTCTGTACCGGTGTGGTCCCCTCGCATTACCATAACCGTGTCGCCTTCCCTGATAGGTAAGTTGCGTTTGTTGTACTTTGCCCGCAACTCATGGGACAGAAGAGCACTCATCAATTTCTGGCGTTGGTGCAGCGTTGCGTTGTAGCGTGCCTTGCGCTGTTTTCTTGGTTGTGTTGATTTGATCTTCATATAGCTCACCTCACACAATAATAGAAGCCACTGATGCAATCTTAGTGAACCGCTCTGCAGCTTCCCTGGCCACCGGGCCCTTTATTTCTGTTCCTTTGGGTATGCCATCATCATCTGTGATAACCACAGCATTATCTTCAAAGGAAACCCTGATGCCGTCCGGTCGCCTGAACTCTTTCTTCTGCCGTACTACAACGGCTTTCATTACCTGTTTGCGCATCTCTGGTGTGCCTTTCTTCACACTGACCACCAGCATGTCACCTATGCCACCCTTAGGTTGCCTGTTCTTTACACCACGATATCTCTTCACAGATATGATCTCTACCTGCCTGGCACCTGTATTATCCACACAGTCAAGCCTGGCACCTGCATTCAAGGCACGTGGTATATTGGCTTTCATACCTCTCATTTCGTCACCTCAATTACAACAAAGGTTTTGGTCTTGCTCAAAGGTCTGCATTCCGCAATCTTTACCTCATCTCCCTCTTTAGCATCAATGCAAGGGGGGTTATGGGCATGAATCTTTGATTGTCTCTTCTCGTATCGCTCATATTTCTTTATGAGCTTCTCGAACGTCCGCTTCACTACCACTGTCTTATCCATTTTACTGGCCACGACCGACCCGGTAAAAACCTGACCCCTTACGGGCAGTGTACCATGGAAAGGACAGTTGATGTCAGTGCACTCCCCAGAGGGAGCTTCGACGTCCAGCCCTATATTTCGTGTCATTATTATATTCCTCGATATTCGTCAATTTAAAGATTTACTCTTCGCTTTATAGTTTTCTTGAACTTTGATTGAATGCGATTTTCGGGTTGTGAGAGCAATAAAGTTCCATCCACTTTAACCCACACACTTGTTTTTGGCAGGTAACGTCTACCATCACTTGTGGGTATTGTGAACACGAATTGAGTATGGGACTTGGGCACGGTCTTTACGAGCCTGTCACCCACATCAATACGTAATGTATTTCTGGTTTCGTCAATCACTTTTCCTTTAATTCCTATCTGAGCAGTATTTGAGCTGTGCACCACTGCAGCCTCAAGTCCTATCAATTCATGATGGATGAGGTTTTGTGGTGTTATCTGCATGTATTTCCTCCGATCATTCTCCAATCTCTTTTTGTATGGTCTTGATCCGTGCTATGGTCCTGCGTATCTCGCCAATCCGGCCCGGATTCTCAGGTGCACCGCCAGCCGATGCAATGGCACGTTCCCTTATGAGTTCAGCGTTAAGAGTATCCAATTCATCAAGTCTCTCCTCACGGCTCATATTCCGTATCTCATCCACTCGCAGTATGGCCATCACTCATCATCCCCTTCAACCTTATGCACTCTTTTGGACGGATGCCAGTAATCATAGCCTTCATGTTTGTGCTCTTCAACACTGTTGATAATACGTGTCTGATCGCTAACCGCTGTTTCACCCTCTGGCTGTGCTTCGGGTTGTGCTACAACAACTTCTTCTGGTTTGGCAGCTGCAGGTGTATCGTGTGGTCTGGACATTGGATGCCAGTCCGTGTCGTCATGCCTGTGTTCCCAGATACTGCCGACCTGTCTAAGATTGGCCATCTTAGCCTCCTTATCAGGAGACTTTTCGACAACCTCTTTGATGCTTTCCTTTACTTCAGGTTCAGCAACTTCAGGAGTCGTCTCTTTTAACATATGGAACTTGCCGGGAAGTACGGTGCCCGGGGGTACGATGCGTACTCTGCAACCAATAGCGCCTAATTTCTTCACTGCCATGGCATAACCCGAATCCACCAGTTCTTCAGCAGGCTTGCCTGCATGTTTAATGTAACCTTCAACCATCTTGGAAACCCTTGAACGAGGACCGGTAAGTTTTCCAGAGATTATGATCTGGCAACCCAGTGCCCCAGAGTCCATGATACGGCTCAGCATATTGTGCCCCGCTTTCCTGAAATACCATCCTCTCTCAAGAGCATTTGCAAGACGGTTTGCCATCATCTGTGCATTGAGTTCAGGTACTTTTACCTCCTGCACCTCGATCTGTGGATTGTCCACATTGAAGAGATATGACATGTCCCTGGTCAGACGCTGTATGGTCTTACCACCTTTGCCGATAACCATTCCTGGTTTCTCTGCTAACAGAGTTATCTGGGTGCCCATGGGTGTGCGGTTCATGACCATTCCACCGTATCCGGCACGTTCGAGCTGTTTGGTGAAATACTCGTTGATCCTTGCTTTGTTCAGCCCGTCTTGTACGAATTTTCTCTCAATTCCCATGTTCACTGCACCTCCTGGAGTACTACTTCTATGTTCACGGTCTCTGTGTTCTTAGGTGAAGAGCTACCCCGTGCCCTGGCCCTGTAACCATGTATCACACGTCCTTGTTTGGTTGAAATGTGACTGATCTTCATACGCTGGGGGTCAAGCCCCTTATATTCAGCGTTGGCCTCTGCATTTACCAGAATCTTGATGAATTCTTTAGCAGCTTTCTGGGGGTACCTGCCAGCGGCCATTGGACCCCTGCGGTGCCCCATACTGTCATTGTGCCGCTTAAAAGGTACTGCCTGTTTTAGAGCAGCCACTTCCCCAAGATAGTGCCTTGCACGCTCGGTCTTCATACCCTTGATGGCCCTGCATATCTCCCTTGAATGCCTGGGTGAGATATGTAATTCATGACCCATTGCAGTGGATGTAGTTTCCGGGTCTGTCTGAACTGAATACTGAATTCTTGACATCCTTTTTCCTCCATCACTTCAAGGGTACGAACTTGCTGGACTTGGTAGCACCAACACCGGCTGAACCGTGGCTCACGCGCCTACGGGTCATGGAATACTCCCCGAAATAGTGCCCCATCATCTCTGGCATGACCTCGACCTTCTCGAAGCTCTTACCATTATATATCTCCAGATTGAGACCTACCATGTCAGGAAATATGAGCATATCCCTTCTATGCGTCCTGACGGTGGTCTCACCATCCTTGACCTTCTGCATTATCTTTTTATGTTCATCGCTAAGTCCGCGTTTTATTGTCCTGCGCTGTCTTGCAGGTATCATTTGGGAAAACTCTTCAGTGCTTAATGTCTTAAGCTCATCAACGGTCTTTCCGCGATAAGTATATTCACCTTTTCTCTTTGGGAGTTTGGTGGATGTTTTCTTTGCCATACCTTCTCACCTCTTTCCTGTTCGCCTTGCAGCTATCGAACCGACCTTTCGGCCCGGTGGCGCTCTTCTACTCACTGTCGTGGGTCTTCCCGGATGCTGCCATCCACCGCCACCAAATGGGTGGTTTATTGCGTTCATTGCAACACCACGTACCCGGGGATATTTTGCAGCCCTTGTTTTCATCTTATGATATTTCTTTCCAGCTTTAACAAATGGTTTATCAGTCCTACCACCGCCAGCCACCACACCGATGGTAGCCTTGCACAGTGGGCTCAACCATTTCATCTCACCACTTGGAAGCTGCACTACACTCTTGCCCACATCATGAGCGACAAGCACAGCATATACACCGCTTGAGCGGGCGAACTGTCCGCCGTCTCCCGGTTTATTTTCAATGTTACATACCAGCACACCTTCAGGTATCTCTCCCAGAGGCAATGTATTGCCCGCCTTGACCTCGGCAGATATCCCGCAGGAAATTTGCTGTCCGACTGCAATACCTTCGGGGACGAGTATTAGTCGTTCTTCCCCGTTATCCAGTTTCACCCTCGCAATGGGGGCAGATCTGGCAGTGTCATGCAGAATCTCGATGATATCTCCAGTGACTGTTTGGTCTTTGTCTACCTTAATGTGTTTAAGTTCAGCTTTGAACCTGTGGGAGGGTGCCCGGTACGTGGGTGTCCCTTTTCCTCGGTTCTGTGAGATAATTCTCTTTCCCATACCTTTCACCTCTCCTTAGAATATACCAAGTTTTGAGGCCAACTCACCAGCAGTAGTGTCACCTTCAAAGCTGACGATGGCCTTTTTCTTGCCTTTCATGGTTATCATGGTATTCACGCTGATAATGGGGATGTTGTAGAGTTTTTCTATCTCCCGCTTTATCTGTCCCTTGGTAGCGTTAATGTCCACTATGAACTGCAACTTATTGTTGTCCTCGATATGATAGGTCGCCTTTTCTGTGACAAAGGGATGTTTAATGGCAGACATCTACGCCACCCCACCCAGTGCCCGTATGGCAGATTCGGTCCAGATGGCCAACCTGCCTGCATGGGTTCCCGGTGCCAGCAGTTCTGCGTTCAGCCTGTTGACCATTACCACATCCACTCCGGGCAAATTGCGTGCTGCCCGTACGATGCCGTTATCCTGGCCCACTACTATGATCAAGCTCTTGGGTCTCTTGTACTTGCGACCGCGTCTCTTGCCGCCGCCTGCCCTGATGTGCTTACCGTTCTTGGCACGCATGACATCCTGGAACACATTGATGGTTTCCATGAAGCCTACAACTTCTTTTGTGGTCTTGACATCCTGAAACTCATCCACAGCAACTATGGGCAGTTCTGCATCGAACCTGTGCCCTCGCTGCTTTGTCAGTTCAACATTGCCAGTGGCAGCTATTGCCGAATTAATGGCTTTTAAGCGTTCTTTCTTATTGATCTTCTCAGAGTAATCTTTCTCCAACTTTGGTGGATGGGCTCTCCTGCCACCTCTTGCCTGGCATATCCGGGCAACCCTGTTGCCATTCTTTATCCTTGGCACCCTGGCAGAACCTCTGCCTGGACCCGCATTATCTGCTGAAGTCTGCATACCGGCATAAGGGGTAGGACCGTAAACCTGTAACCTGTTAGCCTGAGCCGCCAATACTGCTCTTTTAATCAGGTCCGGCCTGTAGCTCTCATTAAATACTTCAGGGAGCTCAATTTCACCTTTTTGTGCTCCTGTTAAATCCATGATTTTTGCCTTGCTCATTTATCTCACCCCTGTTTCGACTCCACACTGATATGTGAAATCTGTGGCATACCTGTATTCTTGATCTTAGCCCTGATTGCCGGTCTTAACCTGATAAGACGCTTTTTAGGACCAGGCACACTGCCCTTGATAAGCAGATATTCACCATTTACTTCTCCAAAATTCAAAAACCCGCCCGCAGGAGTTACTTCTTCACCGTTCTCACCGATCTTGAGGATACGTTTATTATATTCTGTCCTCTGGTGATAGCCGGTCTGACCCAGTTGAGGTACTCTCCAGCTTACTCTGGATGGATTCCAGGGTCCGAGTGTACCGACCTGCCTGAGACTTCCCTGCCTGCTGTGCTTGTTTTTCATCAAATTGATATGCCATCTTTTAACAGGTCCCTGTGTGCCCTTACCGATGGTTATGGCAGAGGTATCCACAATATCGCCTGAGTTAAAAACGTCAGTAACTGTTATCGATTTACCAAGAATGGATTTAGCATATTCGAGCCTTGCAGCAACGTCTCCGCCAACAATCCTGTTCTCCATCACATCAGGTTTTTTCTTTGGTACTCCTGATATCTGGGATGGTAATGTATAAGAAATTACATGAATATTGGCCACCCTTCCCTCTTCTACCAGTTTATCTATACTGGCAAGAGCTTTGTCCGGTTTGGCTTTCTTTGGCCTGACCAGTTTTCGATCCAGTGTTGGGTCAAGTTCATTGGATAGAGCTTCACCCAGTATCTTTGTGCCATAGGGTCCTTTCTTTCCATACACCCTAATAGCTGCAATCTTCATGGCAGGCACTGCAAGCACCGTTACTGGCACTGATATTTCCATACCCGCTGTAAGGCTTTTCGCCTTATCATCCATCATTATCACATGGCTCATGCCGACCTTGTACCCTGCAAAACCGCCCATTTTTGGTTCTCCATCACTTTCGGACCATGATCTTATCGTAGGTACCTGACTCTTTGCCCTTTTTCTGGGACTGAATGCCAGGGAACCTCGCCTTGGTCTGTGTACGTTTGCCATTGTTTACCTCCTTAATCTCCTGGAATATGCTTTATATCGCGATTTATTTCCGCCGCAACCCTACCTGACCAGGTTCAGCATTGACAGTGTGGCCCATACGGCTTCTTCTGTCCTTACGGTTGCTGTGCCCTGTCCGGGTACGGTATTCAGTGTTTGACACTGATATTTTGAGAGGTCTGTACCCTCTCTTGCTAATATGGACTCCACGCCCTGTTTGGGTGAACCGAATACCACAACAGTATATGACTTTAACCTCGCTTGCTTGCCCAATTCCTCGAGGAACGGGGTATCAAGTACCCGGCCTTTCCGTGAGGTGGCCAATATCAGGGCATCCTGTCCGGATATTCTATCCAGTGCCCCTGCAAGGCTGTCTTCAATTACTGTCCGGTATCCCCAGTACACAGGGATATTGTCCGTTTCTACAAGTTCAACTTGTATCGGTCGTCGCGAAAAGATCCTGACATTAACACGTTCGCCCATTCGCACCTTCCCTGAGGAAGGTTTGAGGGGAACCGGGCTATCTACACCGATATCGACCCATGTGATTGTGTCAGATCCGACTTTTGTCTCGCTCTTCTTTGGTCCTGGAACCACGACCCCAACGCGGAATTCTCCATCAGTGAGGTCAGATGATTTTGATGCTATTGGATGATGTGCTGTACGCAGCGGAGGTAATATTCCGGCGTACTTCAGCTCCTTCTGGAGTGGAAACAGGTGTTTGCGTAGATACTGGGGAGTTTCTGCATACCGCAGCAGCAAATCTATAAACCTGCTGTCATCGAAATGCGAATCCCGGTAGATAATAATATTACCGACCCGAAACACCGATGCCGCCCTCGCGATCTGGCCAACCTTGTATGCCCTTATTCTCTCATCCTTTGTCTCTGATGTCAGGGATGAAGGTATAAGTATTGTCAGGTTTGACCGTGGTTTAACCGCTTGTGAAGGTATCATCTATACTTTCCGGTTATGATAACAGTAGAGATATATAAGTGTTTGGCACACGAGCAGTAATCTTATAACCTATAATAGAATTCTGTTAATTGAGGTAATTAATATGTGTTTTGTAGATTCAAGTACTGCTGATAGTGTTGATATGAGTGGAGTTGTTATGTCAACTTACAAATGTAATGCTTGCGATAATAAATTCAAGGGTATGGGCTCAAAACTCTCCTGTCCAACCTGCCAGTCCACTGACCTTAAGAAGTTAGATTAAATATGCTCATCGAACCCATTGAACTTGAAAATGGCACCGCTGTAGGATTAAAAATGGATATGGAACACGCTCCATTACTGATCATTAAGGCACCAAAAGGTTTTGTCATGTGCGGTTACCTGAACATTGATACAGCCCAGCGGCTGGATGATGTGGCCGTAAAAGTAACAGGTGTTGGCAGTTTTGATGATGTACTGGCGGCCACTGTGGTAGAATCCACAACAGCCGCCCAAAACTTGGGAATTCAAGAGGGAATGACCGGCCAGGCAGCACTGGAACTCATGTTTTAGCAGCTGCCGTTTACAAGATCAATCATTATGGATGGAAGTATGCTCTTTATCTTAATAATTATACCCCGCAGCTCTGCTGTGGTTGGATGTGCCGTCGCAACTTTTGACTCTATTCCAATGCATAATAATATTCACCTGTAGATTTTTGTTCCCGATCCAGTTTAGAATCAGGTTTGTTCACCCTGGGCCTTCTGGTCTCGTCATCCCGCCTGAATGTTATATTCAGGTTCTTTAAAAACAGGTTCATACCTTCACGCATATTAAATGGCCCGTGGACCTCACCTATTACTCCCGGTCGTCCTTCAAACACCACAAGCCTCTCGGACAGCAGGTCAATCATATATATATCATGGTCAACTACCATGGCAGTCACGTTATTATTTTCAGCGAACCGCCGGATAACCCTGGTTGCCAGAGCACGTTGTTCCACATCCAGGTGTGCACTGGGCTCGTCAAAAATATACAGGTCAGCATTCTTCCCAAGACAGGCAGCAATGGCAGCACGCTGCAATTCACCGCCCGATAGTTCAGTCAGCATCTGGTCCATCAGGCCGTCCAGCTGCAGCGGCTTGATTATCTCGGTTTGGTAGTAACTTGTGTCGAATTTGGTGTTAATACCACGCAGGAAGTTCCTTACTTTTATTGGATAGTCCCCTTTCAAGTACTGGGGCTTGTACGCGATGGTAAGTTCAGTATCGAGATTGCCTGTTGTTGGTGTTTCTTCGCCAGCCAGAATTTTGACAAATGTGGTTTTTCCAATCCCGTTTGGTCCCACAATGCCTATGACCTCACCCTTTTTTATCTCACTGCCAAGCGTATCATTTCCAACCACCAGTTCGAACCCGTCATCACCATATTTCTTGGTGAACCTGCTGAATTTAAGCAAAGTGGGAATCTCCTTTTGTTCCCGAGGCGGATGCTCCTCAAACTCGATGGGTTCGATGCGCAATCGTACGTTCTCCTCTGCCAGAAAACCATGCAGGTACTGGTTGATAGCTACCCTCACACCTTTTGGCTGGGTGATTACTCCATAACCGGCAGGAATACCATAGGCTATATGTACGGTATCTGCCAGCTGATCCAGTAGGGCCAGATCATGTTCTATTACCATCACTGCACTGGTGTCTGCCAGTTCCTGAATAATACGTGCCGAATTGATGCGCTGATATATGTCAAGGTAAGGACTAATCTCGTCAATAAAATAGAAATCAGCTTCCCGGCTTACACATGCTGTCAGTGCCACCCTTTGAAGTTCACCTCCAGAGAGGTCTTTAATGTCCCTGTCCAGCACATGCTCGATCTCAAGCTTGCTGGCCATTTCGTCCATGATACCCCGCTCATCGGCCTTATTGAGCAGTTGTGATACTTTCCCTTTCACTGCTTTGGGGATGTTGTCTACATACTGCGGTTTATGGGATGCTTTGATATTACCTTCTGAGAGGGTCTTCATATATTCGTACATGCCTGAGCCAGAATATATTTCCAGCACTTCGTCCCAGGTAGTGTCGTCTTTGCCCAGGTTAGGCATCATGATACCACTTAAGATATTGACGGTCGTGGATTTTCCCACTCCGTTGGGCCCAAGGATGCCTGTGACCTTGCCATGTACCGGTGTAGGCAGCCCGTACAGCGCAAACCCGTTAACTCCATACCTGTGCACAGGGTTATCCAGTTCCTCGGGCAGCCCTATGATCATAATTGCATTAAAAGGACATTTTTTGATGCAGATTCCACAGCCTACACAGAGTTCTTCTGATATTACGGCCTTGCCATCCTCACCAATAACTACGGTCTCGTCCCCGGTACGTACCCTGGGACAAAAATTAATACATTCGTGACCGCATTTCTTGAACTGGCACCTGTCCTTATTAACTATGGCTATCCTCACAGAGATTACACCTCAAAATGGTTCAAAGGGGAGGGTTGAGCAGTAGTGTCCAGACCACAAGCCAGAAAATGACGGCCATGAACTCAACATAGAACCAGTCCTTTTTGCCGAATTCTTTAATGTCCAGTCCTATTAATGGGTATACTATGCGCTGGCCATAGTATGAGAAAATTATCACAAAGACCATGATAGAGAACCAGGGATATTCAGTACCATCCCCCATGCTAACAAGACTGATAAATCCGGCAACTGTCCCTATTAAAGCTGGAACTACCGTCTTTACAATTCCTTCTTTATGGAGCTTTGTCTTCTCCTCTGGTGTCTTTTCTATGGGCTGGGCGGGTTTTGGTGTGGACTGAGTGGCTACTGACTTTTGCTTTGAAACTTTCTCACGCTCGGCCAATACCTGCTGCTGGCCCGCTGATTCCTTGGCCCGCTCCCAGAATCCTTTCTTTGCACCTTTGGTCTTTTTGCTCAATGGTTTTTACTCCATAAATACGATTTGACCTAATAGACTTCGGATACCTTATATGCTTAACTGTATTAAAACCGGGTTGCTTTTTCAGTGGAATATCATGGTCCCTATACCCTGGTCTGTGAACAGTTCCAGCAATATACTGTGGGACTTGCTGCCGTCAATGATATGTATTTTTTCCACACCTTTTTCCACCGCACTCGCTGCTGAGAGTACTTTCGGAATCATTCCCCCGGCAATGGTACCGTCCACGATCATGTCCTCGATACTCTCTAACTTTATACGTGAGATACGGGTGGATTCGTCGGCATGGTCCCGCAGCACACCTGGTACATCGGTCATGAGTATGAGTTTCTTGGCCCGCATTGCTGCAGCTATGTCGCCGGCCACGGTATCGGCATTGATGTTCAGGCTGTTGCCATGCTCGTCCACTGCAATAGGTGCAACGACCGGGATGTAACCCTTGCCTGCCGCCATTATGAGTATCTCCGGATTGATGACTTCGACATCACCCACCCAGCCCAGGTCCACGTCATGCTCCCTGCCTTCGACGGTGACGCGCTGGAGGGCTTTCTTCCTGGCCATGATGAGCCTGCCGTCCTTGCCTGAGAGCCCAAGCCCCTTACCGCCATAGGTACCGATGGCCGATACGATGCGGGTATTAATGTTACCCACCAGTACCATGCGGGCTATCTCCATGGTTTCGTCATCGGTGATACGCAGTCCTGCCACAAACTCGCTTTTCTTTCCCATCTGTTCCATTTTCTGGGTTATCTCGGGACCGCCGCCGTGTACGATGATGGGATGGATGCCTACATACCGCAGAAGTACTACGTCCTGCACAATGTCTTCCATGAGCCCGGGGTCCACCATGGCATGTCCTCCTACCTTGATGACCATAATGGAGTCGTGGAACTCACGGATATAGGGAAGGGCTTCTATCAATATCTGCTCGCGGCTGGGGTTCAAGGTTGCGGGTGCTCCTGACTTTTTTGGGGTTATATGTATTGGAAGGATATAAAGGTTTTAATGGTGTGGTTCTACTGGTGGTGGAGTGGAGCGTTAGGTATTGGCTCACGTCACGGACCTCGGACGTCGCTTCGATCTGTCGGGGGCATCTGATGGATGCTTGAGAGTTATATTGATTTCAGTTTGTAAGGCTTATTTCTATCTAAAACAGGAAATTCAAATGGTAAGAGGTTGGTTTTTAAGGTAGAAAACACATAATCTAATATTGCAAAATAAGTGCTATTTCAGAAATCCCTAAATCAAGTGTATTCGAGATTGTTTTTTCTCTTTATCCCATCTTGATTCTACAAGCAGCCGATACTTATTTCCACCACTTGTAATTGTTCTTTCAAATGACATAGTTACTAAATAGTAACTATGTTGCTTATATTTATTGGTCTAAAAGTGTAATCAGTAGGCGTATAGAGACTGGTTTTTTGATCAATTGCAACACATAGTTACTAAAGAGGCCGACAATCAGGATAAACCTTCCTGCTTTTTGCCCCCATTCCAGATTTTTCTGGCTGAAAGTGTTAATATGTTTCAGGTAAAAGTTGAGCACCTCAATGACACTGGATAAGATACTACTCAAAGGCGCAAAGGTACACAACCTGAAAAACATCGACCTGGAACTGCCCAGGGACAAATTTATAGTTATCACAGGAATCAGCGGTAGCGGAAAATCCTCACTTGCATTCGATACCATTTACGCAGAAGGACAGCGCCGTTACGTAGAATCCCTGTCAGCCTATGCCCGTCAGTTCCTGGGCCAGATGGACAAGCCCGATGTGGAATATATAGAGGGTCTCTCCCCTGCCATAGCCATTGAACAAAAGACCACCAGCAAGAACCCGCGCTCAACTGTGGGCACCGTGACAGAAATACACGATTACCTTAGGCTGTTGTATGCCAGGATCGGCGTGCCCCACTGTCATGAATGCGGCAGGGAGATAGCACCCCAGACCCTTGACCAGATAATAGACAGCGTGATGGTACTGCCTGAAAGTACCAAGGTACACGTGCTCTCACCCATTGTCCAGGACCGCAAAGGTGAGTACAGGCAGTTGTTCGATGACCTGAAACGTGAAGGATACAGCAGGGTACGGGTGGACGGTGAGATACACAGCCTGGAAGATGATATTCAGCTGGGCAGGTACCAGAAGCACAATATCGATGTAGTTATTGATCGGCTGGTGATAAAAGAAGGTATAAAGGAACGCCTGGCCGATTCGGTTGAGACTGCACTGCATGTGGGCGGCGGCGTAGTAATGGTGCAGGTTGTGGATGAAGACCGTGAGATGCTGTTTAGCGAGCACCTGTCATGTGCCCATTGTCAACTAAGTTTTGAGGCACTGGAACCCGCCATGTTCTCATTTAATAATCCCAGGGGTGCCTGTCCAAAATGCCAGGGACTGGGTAGTACCATGGAATTCGACCCTGAACTTATCATACCCGACCCCTCGTTTTCCATTGTTGAAGGAGCTGTGGAACCGTGGGGCAAGTCACCAAATGGATACCACATCCAGACCCTGAAGGCTGTAGCTGATAAATTCGGTTTTTCTATCACCACTCCCATTGAACAGTTGAGCCAGAAGCACCTTGATATTATTCTGTATGGGTCCACTGATAAATTAAAGTTCAGGTATGTACCAAAGGAAAGGCCAGGTTTATGGGAACATTACAGCAAGTTCGAAGGGGTGGTACATAACCTGCAGCGCAGGTACCGTGAATCCACAAGTGAAGAAATGCGTGATAAGATACAGCAATATATGAGCACGGCACCCTGTCATGAGTGTGGTGGGAAGAGGTTGAAACCTTATACCCTTTCGGTCACTGTGAAGGATACGGGCATTGACAAGATATCTGCCATGTCTGTGAAAGATGCTGCTGATTTTTTTAATGGTCTGGAATTAAGTGAACGGGATTTCCTGATAGCCAGGCGTATCTTGAAAGAGATACATGCCAGGCTGGGATTCCTTATCGATGTTGGTCTGGATTATCTCAGCCTGGACCGCGCTTCAGGCACCCTGTCTGGCGGCGAGGCACAGCGCATACGCCTGGCTACCCAGATAGGTTCCAGCCTGGTTGGAGTGCTGTACATCCTGGATGAACCCAGTATCGGATTGCATCACAGGGATAATGATCGGCTTATTCGGATGTTGAAACAATTGCGGGACCTGGGTAATACCATCATTGTAGTGGAACATGACCGGGACACCATGCTCGCTGCGGATTATATCGTGGATATGGGGCCCGGCGCAGGAGTCCACGGCGGGGAGGTTGTAGTGGCAGGTCCGCCTGAAAAAGTCATGAAGACTAAAAAATCGCTTACCGGGCAGTACCTTATAGGAAAAAAACATATTGATATCCCAGCAAAACGCAGGACTCCGACCGGCTGGTTGACTCTCAGGGGTGCGCAGGAACACAACCTGAAACATATTGATGTGGGGTTCCCCCTGGGTGTGATGAGCTGTGTGACCGGGGTTTCCGGCTCCGGAAAGAGCACGCTGGTCAATGAGATACTGAACAAAGCGCTGGCGCACAAGCTCCACCGTGCACGTTCAAAACCGGGCAGACATGATGGAATTGAAGGTATCGAACAGATAGATAAGGTAATAACCATTGACCAAAGTCCCATCGGCAGGACGCCACGCTCCAATCCAGCTACTTATACCAATGTGTTCACCCACATCAGGGAACTGTTCGCAATGACACCTGAATCCAAGGCCCGCGGTTACAAGCCCGGAAGGTTCAGTTTCAATGTGAGGGGGGGACGTTGTGAAGCCTGTAGTGGCGACGGTATCATCACCATCGAAATGCATTTTTTGCCTGATGTATATGTCCAGTGCGAGGTATGTCATAGCAGCCGCTACAATAACGAGACCCTTGAAATAACCTTCAAGGGCAAGAATATCGCGGATGTGTTGGATATGACAGTTGAGGAAGCCCTTGACTTCTTCCAGAATATTCCCAAAATAAAGAACAAACTCCAGACCATCTATGACGTAGGTCTGGGTTATATCAAACTGGGACAATCAGCTACCACACTTTCAGGGGGCGAAGCACAGCGGATAAAGCTGTCCGCAGAACTGAGCCGCAAAAGTACAGGACGTACATTATACATTCTTGATGAACCCACTACCGGGCTTCACTTTGATGACGTGAAGAAACTATTGTCTGTATTGAACAGGCTGACCGATGCCGGCAACGCCGTTGTGATTATTGAGCATAACCTTGACGTTATCAAGACCGCAGATTATATCATCGACCTGGGGCCTGAGGGTGGTGAGGCTGGCGGCACTGTGATTGGAAAGGGTACGCCGGAAGAAGTTGCCGATGTTAGCGGTTCATATACCGGACAATTCCTCAAAGAGATAATGAGTGGTAAGAGTAATTAGCTGTAAGGTTCATCTCTGGTAGGATGGATGGCATACAGAAGTTCATATCGATGATTGTGGTTGCCTTTGGTTGTCTGCTGCTCTTAGTTGCAGGTATTGTATTGATGTTTTATCAGGAAAATGTTCCAGGGGAAAAGTACCCTGGTAACACCAATGTCGATACCGACGATGTGACCGTTAATACCTGGTTCAATGGTTCACGCTACATAAACACTTCTGACCAATGGGCATATATAGAACTGACTTTTCCTTCCGAGTATGTGGGTATGGGTTGGGAGGTTAGCGTTTATGGTGTTGAGTATGAAGAAGATAACGTATTCATATATTCCATGGACTCAAGGGTTAATTCATCTGTTAACGGGGTGAAGTTGAACCTGGACAATAATCGTATCGAGCAGTTCGATTGTTTTGATATTGAGGTTTCTGTGGAGGACACATCCCAGACTGAAACTGTATGCTTGGGCGAGTTAGAAGTGCGGTAAAGGGTTGTAAGGTACCGTAACTCCTCATCCTTTAACCCATAGGAATTCACTTGATTATTTCACTTTTTTGAATAATATTGGCTAAAGTA
>JAKRWB010000587.1 GCA_022353185.1 ANME-2 cluster archaeon
TGATGTGGAATCTGCAAGGTTGATCACGGTTATTCCATCAGGTGATAAGGGTCTCAATACCCTACTGTTCAACACATACACTGAATCCGGCATCTGGAATACCACCAACATAGCGGTGGAAGAGCGGGATGTTACGTCGCACATAACCTCAACCGGCAATCTGGCACAGTTAAGAGACAATGAAGACTTAATGATGCCCAGCGGAGCGTTCCTTGTGCTGCAGCGGTATTCCACACCCCCAACGGTATCATCCGGTGTATCTCTTGGTGCGAGCATCATACCTGCGATTTCTATCGAGGTAACACCCGAAATGCTCAACTTCGGGACACTGGCGCCTGGTCAGACCAGCAGTGAGCATAACCTTGACATCAGCAACACCGGGTCGTGCACTGTGAAGGTAACGGCTGAAGTTGCTGATACGGCTGATAATCTCTATGTCAGCGGGCTGCAGCTTAACTCTGGTATTTGGAGCAATTACTCGGCCACAGTCGCAAAGGCAGCATCGGCCAGTGCAGGTGTAGTGCTTGAGGTGCCTGGTAGCTACACAGGAGTCGGGACACAGGAGGGAAACCTCACACTATGGGTAGAGAAGGTCTGATGGACCTTCTTTCTTTTTTTTTGATTATTATTATTCACGTGAAAAAATAAAAGATGAAAACTACTTGCATCCTGTACTGGCTGTGCTGACGGTTTACAGGTTTTATTCATGTGTGGGAGCAAAGGAAGAAGGAAACCTTACATTCTGGATATTGGAGGCTTGATTGCTTCCAATGTTGTGATCAATTAGAGGTAAAAATCTAATAGTAAGATATATATCAATATCGTCTTACAATATGTTTATAATATTATTGGTGATACAAATGTTCAAAAAAATATTAATATTTATCATACTTTGTTTTATATTTACACAAACCGCATCAGCCATTGGGATTGGCGTCACTCCAGGCAACTTAAGTTTTAGTGTACAAGCTGGCGGTTCGGATACAAAATCACTATTCGTGATAAATACCGGTACCGAAATTTCAAATTATAAGGTGTATGTGGATGATGATTATGCTGACTGGTTTGACATCTCGCCTGATAATTTTAATCTAAGCGCAAGTGAAAATAAAGAGGTCATATTAAAAATAAAACCACCCCTATCTGTGAAAGGTGAGTTCGATTTTAAAGTTTATGCGGTATCTTCGTCACCATCTTCTGATTTCAGTGTGGGCAGTGGCATTAGGGTCCCCATCCATGCTGCAGTGTCAAATTCCAATCTGACCACAGCTATATTACTAACACTGGTTATTGCGGGTGTGGGAACATTACTTTATATAAGAAAGAAAAAGCGTGAATCAATCCCATGACATACAGGAAAGCAAAGCTGTACGTATCCATACTGAATATCCTGTTAGCCATGCTCCTGTTATTCTTCATTCATCCGGTACTGGCGGACTATAACTATGATGGCAGCCCGGAACGGGACAAACTCATAACAACTGAACATGAGACAGTTATTGGCGGGGTGTACATAGATGGTGGCCATGGGTTGGAAAATACTCCATATACCCAGATTTTCAATGTGCCTGATGGTACTGTAACATGGGCAAGGTTGTACGTGGGTGTATGGGGGGGAACCGATGAACGGACCGGCACTATTGATGTCACGTTCAATGAAATTAAACTGGATGCACTAACACTTGAAGGAAAAGATGACACCAACCCAGATGTTTATTGTTCCGGCCGCGGCGTGTACTGGATAGGCTATGATGTTACTTCAAACACCACTTCCGGCCCCTTAGATGCAGTCGTAACAACTAGCGGTGATATTGATGGCAGGGTGTACGGGGTTATGCTGGTGGCTGTGTACGAAGACCCGGATGGTGAAGAAGTTGAATACTGGGTCAATGAAGGGAATCCTAACCTGCATGAAACAAATGAGGAGGCAGTTGCTGAGTTTCCAGGAACGATCGAACTGGACAAGTTCACCCTCGGCAGGCTTGTCGCAGTTTATCTTGCAGGGGATAAGGCGAAGGACTATCTATACTTCAATGATGAAACATTGTGCGATGGAGATAACTGTGATGATATTGCCAATTCAAATGAATATTTTTTTGACTTTAAAACCTTTGATGTTATAGATTATCTCACTGAAGAAAAGAACAAGGCAACGTTCGACCGTGGAGATGAAACAAGTCTACATCCGGTACTGGCCGTGCTGACCCTGCATACCCAGGAAGAAGGAGATTCAGACCTGAGGGTTTCCAATGTAGCAGTTCCTACCATATATGCCGGGAGCAGCAATACTATTACTGCCACGATTGAAAATATCGGCAAGGATGCGGCTTATAGTTTCCAGGCGGCCCTTTATGTGGATGATGAAGTAGTGTCCACAGCATCCATATCATCATTGACAACAGAAAAGACCAGGGATGTGGATTTTAGCTGGAAACCCGACCATGACGGCGAGCATGTATTATGGGTATATGTTGACCATAATGATAAAAAAACAGAACTGAACGAGATAAATAATAAAAATTCGCCCCTGGTTGTCAACGTTATTGATTTCACGCCCCCTGAGATCACGATCGATAAACCCTTAGATGGGGAAGTGGTGGACTCGGATACGATTACAATAAGCGGAACCATTGAAGATACGAGTGATGACATTACCGTACTGGTCAATGGAGCTGAGGTTGATACTTCCGGGACTACATGGAGTTCCCTGGTTCCACTGGTATACGGTTATAATAAGATTATCGTCAGTGCAATAGACGGTGCAAACAATTCAGCAACAGAATTAGTACTTGTAAAGTCACTGGCACGAACACAAAGAGGAGAAGATTCTGAAAATACACTGCCAAGTCTGGACAACTTGAACCTTACCGATGAAAGTGTCCCGGGCAATAACACCAACAATCCATTAACTGGGCCTTCTGTAATACTTATCATTGTCTTATTAGCACTTGCCTCCTGGTTTAGGAGGGGAGCTACCTGATAAAACAGATACTTATCCTAACATTGCTGATCATCTGTGCAGGTGTTCCTAATGCTTCTGCTGATGAATGGGACAGTGCCACATTCATTCTCAGCCTGGAAAACCCCACAGCATCAAAAGGTGATTATACATTAACAGTTGTTGAATTCGACGGGTACGGCATGGTCACGGTAAATGTGTCCGATAACGGTGTATATGTAGGGAGTGCCATTATTGAGCAAAATGAATCGAACTGGTATCACCTTGATGATGATAATATCAGGTTGAAAGGCATTAATGTCACAGATATCAATGTATTACCGATATTTGGCAGCATTTACTCTCCCCAGGCCGAGATTGCCTTTGGCACAAAGAAATATCCAGGGGATTTAGGATACCTGGCCATAGATATCACAACTGAAGATGATGAATACATACTGGATGAGATAATTACTGCAAGCATGAAGATTAGGAACGTCGGTGATGTAAAAATCGATAATTTACATTTTGACATTGAACCGGACGGTCTTGTGGTCCTGAGTAATTCCCTGCCATCTGTCATCAACCTTGAGGATGGAACATACCGATCCGAGGAAGTTAAATTCAGATTTCCTGCTCCTTTGACAAAAGGTCTGTACAATATATCTATTCACGCAAGCTGGACCAATGCTGACGGCACAAAATCCGTCGTCGGGGATTCTGCACAAATAGAAGTAAAAAAGCCTGTTGAAATACAAAAAATCACAACATCTGAGACAATGGTAGGAAAAAACATATATACTTCAATTAGTGTTGAAAACATCCAGACCCGAGCAGTAACTGTCAGATTAATCGATGTTATGCCGATATTTTTTTCACTGGCAGAAGGGACAGTAACAGATAATACATCTGACCTGGTATGGGAGTTCATCCTGGAACCTAATGAAAGAAGAGTATTCTCATATCAAATGATACCTGAACAGGTGGGTGCGCATAGAGCGCCAGAAGCACATGTAACCTGGAACCTCTGGGGAGAAGACTACACAAATTGCTCTGATTCCGATAATATCGTCGCGGTCTACAAGGGTGTGGCATATCGGGATATTGATATTCAACCCCCTATATTTCCCGAGGTTGTGGTGGTGATGGCAGGTGAGGATTTCTCAAAACTTGTGGATGCCAAAGGGATTGCACTTACAGATATCAAGGTGATAAATCAAACCCTGAATTGTTTTGTATTCATACCAAAAGGTACTGTCATGAAATATCCCAACGGCACACCAATAACAAAAATTACAATAAAACAATCAACCAGTGAACCTGGACATCCGAACCATATACGTGTGAGTGAAATGTTTTATGAGCTTGGACCAAACGGAGCTTTCTTTGACCCATATATTATAATCGATCTGCCATTTGACAGTTCAAAAGTGAGAGGGGGCATTCCAGAAACGTATCGATATGATACCGCATGGATTCCATTGGATAGTACGCCTAACGGAGCTAGAATCTCTGCAAGATCGACTAGTTTTTCGATTTTTGCAGTGTTCATAGAAACAAATCATGATGTCAACCTTTTCGCAAACATACGATCCGATGTTTCAATTGAAGTGATTACTGATATTATAAACCTCGAACTATCGATGCCGGGAACTTCAAGTGGCATTGAATCTTTAATGATAAGGAATAGCGGTACCGGTATCTTACATGTAATGGCAGATATGAGGGACGAAACAGGAGAACTTTATACTGAGGAACTTTACTTAGAAGAAGATTCTTATGAAATATTAAATGTTACCGGATTTGTAAACCAGAAGGAGATGTTAGTAGTATGGGCAGAAGACGTCAAATAAAAGATATGCAAAATGTAGTTCAAATCCTGTCGGTTGTTCTGCTGTTCTTGCTTGCAATGCCTGCAGCAGCACAGGAACCTGAAATAAATGGTCTTGCAGCCGATAAACCACTCACGACCTATAGCCATGACACCATTAAAGGTGGTATTATCTATACCCCTGGAGATAGTTACTACAGTGGGAACATGTTTTCCGGTGATACCTATACCGTCGATCAAACTGTTTCAATCCCTGAGGGAGCTGTTGTGAAACTTGCACGACTTTACAATTACTGGACATGGAGTGCTGAAGGCTCAACTGGTAAATACCCGGACATGAAGGTAACATTCGTCAGTTTTGAAATTGAACCTGACCAACAGTACAACGACAGGAAACGATGGGACCCATATGATTATCCGTCCGGTACATGGGCGTATGATGTGACCGAACATGTATCAGGAAGTGGAACGTACACGGCTGTTGTGGAGAACATGGGACCATCTGGGGCTTTCTTTGCATTAAACGGGATAGGATTGGTCGTAATCTATACAGATGCAAATGGAAAGGATATTGAATACTGGATTAACGAAGGATGTGATATGCTCAACTCACAGATGAACGATGATGGTTCACCAAAATACTATACTACCCCTGAGCAGACCGTCACTGAGTTAATGAAACCGACAATTTCCCAGGCACCGATAAAGAGCGCATTATTATGGACTATTATCCAATCAGCTAACTGGGATGAAAGTACCTTGAGGGTTAATGGAAAAGAGTGGGAAGGAATCTATGACGGCACACCACACCCGGGCCTGGATATCGATTTGCGGGATATTACTGCCCATTTGAATCCTGGTGAAAACAGTATACAATTCCAGGCCGTCGGTGATTTTGCAGTACCATCCGGTTCAGTACTTGTTGTTGAATATGATTCTTCATCAGATGGGGCTTTACAGGAGTCAGGACAACAGGATACATCTGAAACTAATAGTGTGCCTGGATTTGAAGGGGTTTTTTCAATTATGCTGGTTCTATCAACGGTATATTGGATCAGAAAAGGTGATTTGATAAAGTGACATTTCATGTTTCAATCTAGAAAGATTAATGTGCTAACGAAGTTAGGTGACCTTTATAAAAATAATACATCATTTTATTTTCACAGATATTTTCTTAACAGGTACCGGAATTAACTTTTTCCAGGAAATTACAGAATCCTTTTCAATTCT
>JAKRWB010000588.1 GCA_022353185.1 ANME-2 cluster archaeon
TAACGTATTTTTTTTTAATTATGGCGATTTGACAGTACAGTCTGGCCAATCCTCGATATGGGCAATATCACTGACTTTAAGTAGACGAAGATCCTGTAATGTTAGTACGGGAATAGTTATTCGTGTAATATCGCGAGTATGGATATTCAATGCAAGGTTGAGGATGCCTCGGACTTGTAGTTCGGCGGTTGAACGGCTGTGGCTGGAAAGTGCCATCATGACAAAAAATAAAATTTTATTTATTGCAGTATTAGGAATACTTATGATGAATTTTGCATCAGCAGATGTTATTCCTGAAAACTCCCATCCTCTTAGTAGATGTGTTAAGTTTGTAAACATAAACGATTTTTCTGATGTAGTCTTAATTGGCTTTTATACTGGACCAATGTTTGATACGTACGAAGCCTACCAAATCGAGAACGATAAGTGTTTAGACAAGGGATATTATCACAATAAATTTAATATTTATTGGACTACAAAAGAAAATTTTGATCATCTTGACATTAAAAAGCTAAAATTAGATTCTGAAAAAGTTGCATCGAGTGGACAGGATGACGATGGCAATCCAGTTTATTATGATGTTTATTCCCCAGCAGATCTAACACTTTTGTTAGAACATATTGAACCTTATGGCGGATATATTGACGAAACAAATCCTTTAATAAAAGAAACTATTGAGTATTCTGTTGCAGGATATTCTGATGGTAAGTTAGTTGTATATAAGTCAAAACAAACTTCTGAATATAATAATGGTCAATCAAATAAAGTGGAAACCTTTGAAAAACCAAATATCAATAATAAAGAACCTATAAATCCTACAATAACTCCCGAACCAACACAAAATATAGAACCACAACCAGTGAACAAAAGTTTTTGGAATTCAATTTCTTGTTTTATTAAGAGATTGTTTGGCGGAAGCTGTTAAGAATGTTATATGAATATAAATTTTTAATCTCATTAGCTTTTACATTATTTATAGAGATAATAACTTTATATATACTTATAAAATATTTTTGTCAAAAAAAGAGTGCTAAAATATCTAATAGTCTCTTATTATTTACTGGCTTTTTTTCTTCTTTTGCTACATTACCTTATCTTTGGTTTATCATTCCTATATTTATTAAAACAAGAATTCAATATATATTATTGGGGGAATCTTTTGTCATTCTGTTGGAATCTCTTATTATTTTTTTCTTGTTAAGAATAAACTTAAAGATGTCTTTCTTTATTTCTCTCACTTGTAATATTTTATCTTTTCTTATAGGTTTAATATTATTAAATCTTTAGGTTGCCCAAATCTACACAAATATCTCAATGGTGGGTAGATTGGCCAACTTGGAATCTCAAACAAGATAGCACAAGTTGGATGATAAAAGTTAGAATTGAATAAAAAAAGGTATTAATAATATGATTACTTCAAAAAAATGTGCCTGAAATAGAATCCACTATAACTTCAATAATATCAAAAACACGAGCATCGTCCTGATGCCTTCAGACCTCCGGTCCAAGGTCCGTGACTTCGGTGTCTTGAAGTACTCTTCAAGCAGTATCAGCCCCGGTCTTTTTGATTCCATCTTTCACACCCATAACAACTGTTTTAGTGATCTTTTTACCCAGGTCAGTATACGGACCTGCATATTCTATATAAGGTTGAGGCTGTTTTTCATATGCAACAATTACAGCGTCAGTTGTTGTTCCTAGAAAGTCAAATCCCATGTTAAGAAGTGCAAGTCCTTTTGCTTCAGTGGCAGTAATTATTGCCCCTAACATTGCACCCT
>JAKRWB010000589.1 GCA_022353185.1 ANME-2 cluster archaeon
AAAACACACTCCTGTGCCGCCCAGTTCTATCCAGCCCATGCCCTCGATATACACTTCAGGTTCCACGCTGGGCTCGGTAACCCATAAGCTTGAGACTGGGTCGTTGCTGGGATTCCCGGGGAGTAAAAAGTTGACCAATGAGGAGACCCCAGAACTTAATTATCTGAAAGCTTTCTGATAAATTACCATTAATGCCTTGTGAACAAAAATTAACACATTTCACACATTTCAGTATCTTACACAGTACCAATTCATTTAAGTAGTAGAATGTGCTTTTCTAGTGAAGCGATTAAAGCTTCCAATGGTAATATGAAAAAAAATAAAATATCGATAGGAGGTGGTAATGGTAGTTTTTGCAAATCTTTAAATCTGTATTTTGTTTTAAAATATACCGTTATTCAAAACTATAAGGAAGTGAAAAATGTTAATTAAAATTAACAATTTTGAATTTTTAATTTTAGTGACAATCTTATTTTGTCTCTAAGAATATAGATGAGGGGAGGGGGTTTCACTCCCTCCCAAATTTAGGCGCTAGACTGATGCCCACGATATACACTTCAATCCCCACACACAGGACTCTTCCTCAACCAATCAATATCTGACTGGTACAACTCCCGCAGATCCCTCAACCCCAGTCTCAACATTGCCAGCCTGCTGACGCCCAGTCCCCAAGCCAGTACCGGATGTTTGATACCCAGCGGTTCAGTGACCTCCTTGCGGAACACCCCTGCTCCGCCCAGTTCAATCCAGCCCATACCCTCGATATACACTTCAGGTTCCACGCTGGGCTCGGTATAAGGGAAATAGGCTGGCCTGAACCTGACATTATCAAAACCCATCCTGTGGTAGAATTCCATCAAAAGTCCAAGCAGGTCTGCGAAACCCATACCCTCGTCCATGACCACACCTTCCAGTTGCTCGAATTCAGGGGTGTGGGTAGGGTCAATGGTCTCACGCCGGTAGGCCCGGTCGATGCAGAATGCCTTTACCGGGGGTTCGGGATTATCTGCAAGGTGTTTAATAGTGATGGCAGTGGTGTGGGTGCGCAGTACGTTCATCCGGGCAATGTCAGCACTCCATTTATATCCCCAGCCTTTACTCGCTATGTCGCCACCATGTTCATGCATGGCAGCCACGGATGATGTGAATTCTTCTGGCAGGTCGCTGGTACTGTCCAGGTGGAAGGTATCCTGCATCTCACGGGCAGGATGGTCCTGTGGCTGGAACAGGGCATCAAAATTCCAAAAACTGCTCTGGATAATATCTCCCTTGATCTCAGTAAATCCCATTTCAAGGAAAATCTGGCGCATCTCATCGATGAGCCGCTGGTACGGGTGTATCTTGGCGCCGTAAATGGGCTGCACCGGCGCATTGATGTTGTATGGGCGCAGGTGTTTCTGTTTCCATTCACCAGTCCTGATAAGGTCTGATGTGAGCTGAGCCACTTCTTCCTCCATAGTGATGCCAGTCTTGAATATTGCCTCGCCCTGCTCGGTGATGGTGATAGTTCGTGTTTTTTCTTCACTTACCTCTATCAGGTTGCGCTTGACCAGTTCTTTTGCTACTTTTATTTGTATGTCCCCTAAAACGGTCTCTGACCCTTCTGCGCTCTCTTTTAGTCTGGCCAGTAGTTGCTCATCCTCACCCGTGCCAGGAATTTCGCCGGGAATGAGTTTACCGTCCTGTATCTGTGCCCAGCCCTTCTTACGCAGCCATCCCATGGCGATACCCATTAACTTTGGGCCGAACTGCTCTTTCAGGTCATCTAAAGATGTAGGTTCTGTTACCTTTTCAATGACCTGGCGCTCAGGCAGACCTACAGAAATATATCCTTCACCTTCACTGGTCAGGTGATAGGTTTCACTGATATTTTCAGATACCTGCACCAGCCCTTTTTCCAGCAGCATAAAAGCACCCTGCATGGCTGCCTCAACATTTAAACCAGAGGCTTTTGAGAGTGTTATTGGGTCAGTTGTCTTCAGGTCTCCCAGAGATAAGAGTACCTGCTTTTCATTGGGTATAAGGTCTGATTGCGTAACATTGGCCATTGTTTTCACCTTAGTTTCAGGGTATATACTACCCTATAAATGACTTAAAACTATCCGTATCGATATGGAAATAATTACAAATATTTTTCAACAAGCAGATAACATTATACTTAAATCCAAACGTTTTGGGGATCGATCATGAACAGATTACTATTGATGGTGTTTCTGATATCAATCTTACTTGTCCAGTCAAGCGGTGAGAATATTCCACCCAATAAATGGACATTTACTGATGACTATTTCACTGCATACGGCAGTCCCGAGATGGTCGTAAGTATTGCAGGTAACCCTGAATATGATAGAGGAGAGACATCTACCATACTGGTCCAGGTCATGAACCAGGGCAAGATAACGGGATTTAAATCAGAGGACAAGGCCATCGGTCCCAATGAAATTGCCCTTTCAAAGATAGAACAGCAACAGGAATACGGCATTACCACAGCAGTAGGGGTAGTGGCCTCCCTGTCTGGAGGTGACATTCCAGTTGATATTAAAACGCCGCCCCAGAGCGCAGGTACCCTTGTCTCCGGACAGGTCTCAATGCCATCAACTTTTGATATCAAGGTTTGGGACAGTGCCCCTGCCGGAAAATACACAATGAAAGTAGACCTTACCTACCAGTACCAAAAAGATGTCCAGGTGGATGGAAATGCTTCAAATAACCAGCTCGATTACAATATGCTGTACCAGCATGTTAATGAAACCCATGAAATTTTTATAATTATCAGGGAACAGGCCGATTTTGAAGTAATAGAGGTAAGTGGAGACCTCCAACCGGGAAATCCTGGTATCCTTACCGTAACGTTCCAGAACACCGGTGAGGAAACAGCTAATAGGGCCACTGCAAGGTTGCGATTGTCAGATCCGCTCAGCAGTACTGATTATACTGCCTATTTAGGAGATATGGAACCCGGTGACGAGTCCCAGGCTATGTTCAACATCGATGTGGACTCTGATGCCACACCAAAGACATATTCGGTCAAAGCCGAAATCGAATATGAAGATGCCCAAGGGGAAACCCGCATATCAGATATTATTTATATTCCTGCACTGGTCAAGGAGTCAGAGGAAGGAAGTGGGATATTCGGCAATCCTTTGCTGTTGGGTGCAGGTTTGGTGATAATAGCTGCAATAATATTCATATACCTGAAAAGGCGGGAAGGTGGCAGTGGTAGTGAATAGTGATGCTATTATCACTGTGGAGAACCTGGTCAAGAAGTATAACGGTCACACTGCTGTTGATGGAATTTCCTTTGAGATAAAGAGGGGTGAGATATTCGGGCTGCTCGGGCCAAACGGTGCGGGCAAATCCACTATAATATCTATTCTGTGCTGTCTGCTGGAGCCAAGCCTGGGCAGGGTGATGATCGATGGTCTTGAGATTAAGAAGAATGCCTCAGATATCAAGAAGATCATAGGTGTAGTGCCCCAGGAGATCAGCCTGTACCCCACACTGACAGCAAGGGAGAACCTTGAATTTTATGGGAAGATATACGGTCTATCTGGCAGGACACTGAAATCGCGGGTAGAAGCACTACTGGACATGGTAGGTCTGACCGAACGGGCCGACGACCTGCTGGAAGGTTACTCAGGAGGTATGAAACGCAGGATCAATATCGCTGCTGCGCTGCTGCACGAACCCAGGATATTATATTTGGACGAACCATCCACTGGTGTTGACCCCCAGAGCCGCAGGAGGATATACGATACCATCCAGGACCTGAACCGCCAGGGTACAACCGTGCTCCTGACCACACACCAGATGGAGGATGCCGAGAAATTGTGCCACCGCATAGCTATAATGGACAAGGGAAAGCTAGTAGCCCTGGATACACTAAAAGGACTGCTGGAGTTGGTTGGTGAGAGTGATTTGATCCATGTGCTGGCGACAGAGATACTGCCCGGACCTGTGGAATCTATTAAACGTATGCCGAATGTCCAGAAGGTATCGCTGGATGAAGGGAACATGACCATCCAACTGGTACGGGGCAGGGAATCGCTGGTCGGAATTATCGATATCCTGGTATCTGCAGGAACACGGGTTGAGTCCATCTACATCAAGGAACCTGACCTTGAATCTCTGTTCCTTCACCTGACCGGGACAAGTTTGAGAGGGTAAAAAATGAAGTTCCATATCATCGCTGCCAAGGACCTGAAAATTATACTGCGGGACCGAAATGCCCTCCTGATGATGTTCCTGGTGCCAATGTTGATAATATCTGTTTCCGGGCTGGCACTGGGCGGTGATTTCGAACAGAACATACGGATCGGTGTACTAATAGTGGACCTGGACAACGATAAGATATCCAGGGGTTTTGTGGAGTTCCTGGAAAATGTTGATATCCTGGATGTTGATATGGAATCAAATGAGTTCGCTGCCAGGGATAGGGTCAAGAACCAGGAATACGGCAGGCTGGTAATTATCCCCCTGGGTTTTACTGAATCAGTTATGACAGGACAGGATACCGAATTGCTGATCATTACAAACCCTACTGAGGAATCCCAGAACACAGTGCTGGAAAAGATAGTAGAAAGTTATGCCAGCAGGATATCAACCAATGTTGTGGTTGTAAAAACAGCAAGTGCATATGGAATCCCAGTCCATACAGAGGAGCAGATACAGGAAATTGTTGATACAGCAGAACAGTTCGTACAGCCCCCGCCCGTGGAAGTGAGAGTTGAAAGTACCACATCTAACCTGGCAGAATTCTCGTCCTTTACCCAGTATGTGCCAGGGTTCGCTGTAATGTTCCTCCTGTTCACAACAGTACAGATCGGATCGGTAAGCCTGATAAAAGAACAGGAAGCAGGGACACTGAGACGGCTGGTAACCGCCCCCATCAGCAGGGCAGAGATCATCGGGGGTAAGATTGCCAGTACATTTATCAGGGGATTTGTGCAGCTTACTGTCCTGATGTATTTTGGAAATGTGGTCTTTGGCCTGGACCTGGGTAGTGATACGCTGGCCCTATTGATATTGATAGCTGCAATCACACTGGCATCCACTGGCCTGGGGCTACTGGTGGCTGTACTGGTTAATACAGCAGATCAGGCAGATTCTGTATCCCTCCTGCTGGTATTGATAATGTCTGCCGTGGGCGGTTCATGGTGGCCGCTGTTCATTGAGCCCCAGTTCATGCAGGATATGGCGCATTTCACAATAACGGCATGGGCCATGGAAGGGTTCTATGACCTGCTGTATTTCGACCTGGGATTGGCCGGAATAGTGGAAGAAGTGGGTATGCTGGTGTTGATGATGATTCTATTTTTTGGGATTGCTATTAAACGATTCAGTTTAGAATAAACCGAATGTTCAGATAAAGTATGAAAGCAACGCATTCCCAAACAGCATCAGGATAATAAATTTTAACAATTTACCAGAAAAACACCCTATTGTATACAACCGCACCGGGAAGCGTGAGAATCCTGCTATAAACGTAACCACTTCAAAAGGAAACGGAGTCAGAGCACCCAGGAAAACTACTGTAATACCTATCCATTCATGCATATTGAACCAACCGTGAATTCGTTCTCCAATCCCACCTTTATTGAAGCGTCCGGCAATGGCCTCACTTCCCCTGCCAAGGAAATATGTCGTAAGACTTCCCAGGGTGGCACCGGCAGAGACCACCAGCACTGTTGGCATAAGCGGGAATCCCAGAGCCGGAAGACCTGCTACAACGGGCTCCATGAATATGGGGAGCAGGCTGCTGGCAATAAATGACATTACAAAGATGCCTAAATAAGTTCCTGGTGCTATTATGTTTTCAATCAATAGATATCCTCGAACATTGGGAAGTCTGACAATAGTACATATATTTTATATCTCTTGTGGATTATGAAGGTGACACGTAATATAAAGGTGAACTATATGGACCCTGTTAAACAATTAATGGATGAACATCGGGTAATTGAAAGATTATTGGATGTATTTGATAAAATTATCGCAGGTACGGAGAACGGTATTAATGTCTCTCCTGAATTGGTGATGAAAAATGTCGGTATGCTCATGGAATGTGCCAATGAATATCATGGCGCAAAAGAGGAAGATGTAATCATACCATATCTGGAAGAAAAGGGAAAAACAGAACTTAAGGCGGCACTCGTGTCTTTTTCAAATGAATATGATGCATGTCTGAAATATATGGATAACATCCTCGAGGTTTTGGATGATTATGCTTCAGGTGATCTGAGTGTGACTATGAAGATTGTCGAAAACGGTCTTAAGTTCATAGAAGAGGTCAGGCCCATTTTCGAAAAGGAAGACGAGGCTGTGTTCAAATTATTGAAAAAGGGTTTGAGTAAAGAAGAACTGGAAGAACTTGGTGAAATGATACAGGAATTCGAGTATTCCTGGCCCGGGCCAATGATTGGGAACTACCAAAAAATGGTGCGGGATATGGAACGCGACGCGGGCCGGATAATTTGGTGATAACCGAAAATAATATCACTTTACCCATCTTCTAAAACCCTAATATGACTAACATGACTGGCTCATCCAATTCATTAGATAAAGCAGACAAGAAGGAGGAATCCAAGACCCTCCCTCTTAAATCAGATTTTAGCGAATGGTACAATGAACTGTTGCAGGTAGCTGAAATAATGGATGTTCGCTATCCTGTAAAGGGATTGTACGTTTGGAACCCGTTTGGTTTTTCCATTCGCAGCAGGGTATATTCCATAATGCGGGAACTGCTTGATAACACCGGGCATGTTGAGGCAATGTTCCCGTTGCTCATTCCTGAACATGAATTCATGAAAGAGGCAGAGCATATCAAAGGTTTCGAGGATGAGGTTTACTGGGTTACCCATGGCGGGACCACCCCCCTGGATGTGAAACTGGCGCTCCGCCCCACCAGCGAGACCGCCATTTATCCTATGTATAAATTGTGGGTGCGGTCTCATTCTGACTTGCCGCTGCTCATTTACCAGATTGTCAATACCTTCCGGTACGAGACTAAACACACGCGCCCCCTGATACGATTGCGGGAGATCACTTCATTCAAGGAGGCACACACCGTGCACGCTACTTGGGACGATGCTGCGGCGCAGGTCAAGGAAGCCACGCGCATCTACCAGCAGTTCTATAACCGGCTGGCTGTGCCTACAATAGTGAGCAAACGGCCTGACTGGGATAAGTTCCCGGGCGCCGATTATACTATGGCAGTGGATGCCCTGATGCCAGACGGCAAGACGTTGCAGGTGGGTACCGCTCATCACCTTGGTGATAATTTTGCCAAGACTTTTGATATTACCTACGAGGACCCACAGGGTGAACAGGTACTGGCACACCAGACATGCTACGGTGTCAGTGAACGCTGTATTGCTGCCCTGATATCCATTCATGGCGACAATAAAGGGCTTATTCTGCCGCCGGAGGT
Organism: ANME-2 cluster archaeon; assembly: GCA_022353185.1. GTDB lineage: Archaea > Halobacteriota > Methanosarcinia > Methanosarcinales > Methanocomedenaceae > Methanocomedens_B. The sequence continues at coordinate 7,430 of JAKRWB010000589.1, forward strand.
GGCACCCACCCAGGTCGTCATCATACCTATCCTGTTCGGCAAGGACGAAGCGGTCCTGTCGGCCTGCAACGATTTGTCAGATACACTAAAGCGTGCAGGATTGCGGGTTGTCATTGATGACAGTGACGCGCGGCCCGGTGCTAAATATTATAAGTGGGAATTGAAAGGCGTGCCTATCCGTATCGAGATAGGGCCCCGCGACTTAAAGAATGATGTTGTGGTCATGGCAAGGCGTGATGGTGATAAGACCAATGTGCCAAATGATGATGTGTTGCTTGAGATTGACAGGACTTTAAAGGAAATGCGCCAGGAGTTGTATGATTCGGCATCAAGGTCTCTTCATAGCCGTATTAAACTGTGTTCTGACCTGGATGAAGTGAAAGATTACATCCAATCCGGAATCGCCAGGATTGCCTGGTGTGGTGAGCGTTCATGTGGGTTGGAGATGGAAGAGATTGTGGGTGCTGGCATACTTGGGGAACCTGAAGACCCTGCATTGGGTAAGGGTGAAGGTACGTGCCCCATCTGCGGCAAGCCGACTGATATTGTGGTGTTGATGGCGCGGACGTATTGATCTTAATCGTTATCGCAGCTCTGCTGCGATTGGGTGTGCCGTCGCAACGTTTGACTTCAGAGGTTTGATAATTGGAACCAAAGATATCCAAATCAAAGGAAGAGTGGAAAAGAGAACTTGCTCCTGAGAAGTTCCAAGTATTAATAGACAAAGGGACTGAACCTCCATTCACAGGCAAGTTCAACAAGCACGATACAGAAGGCATCTATGTATGTGCCGGCTGTGGGCAGGAGTTGTTCCGTTCAAATGAGAAGTATGATTCTGGCAGCGGGTGGCCGAGTTTCTGGAACCCCATCTCGAATGATAAGGTCGAACTGGTGCCCGATAACAGTCTGGGGATACACAGGACCGAGGTGGTTTGTGGGAGGTGTGGCGGGCACCTGGGGCATGTGTTCAATGACGGACCGCAGCCGACGGGAGAGCGGTATTGTATCAATTCACTGGCGCTGGATTTTGAAGAGGGGGGGATATGAAAAAAGTCAACAAAATTAACTACATCGTGTAAAAAGAGACAAAGTGACAACAACAACAAAAAAATAAACTCATAAAGAGAATTATTCAATCCTCTTTTCTTCTTCTTTGTAACCCATCTTTGAGTAAATTTCACTGAAAAAATTTCCAAAATCATTATGCTTAGAGCTAATGAACCAAAAAAAAAGCTAAAAAACTGTGGTATACATCAAAATTTGGTGTTTTGACGTCAGTTTTGTGAATATTTCATCAAGTTTGAGGCAAATTCGTATTAATATA
>JAKRWB010000590.1 GCA_022353185.1 ANME-2 cluster archaeon
TGATATTAACCAGCATTTTATTGACAATTACAAAACGAAAAGTGCCAATTTTAAGGCAATGCTTGCAACAAACAGCAAAGTAGAAGCTATCCGTTATCTTGAAGCATTTGAAGAGTTAGACGACATCAATTGCAGAGTTGTAATCTCCCCATCGGATGACCGGGACGGGTATGAAGCTGTTGACCAGAAATCAAAGGGTCTTGTCAAAATATTCTGGGACAAGATGATGGAAAGATACGGCGATTCAGATAAATATGTGGACATAATTAAAGATGAATTTGTCAATGGCGATGAAATTGACCTGTTAATTGTTGTTGATATGCTATTGACAGGCTTTGATGCTCCGCGCGCAACTGTATTGTATGTGGATAAACCGATGAAGGAACACACACTTCTTCAGGCAATTGCCCGCGTAAACAGATTGTATGAAGGAAAGGATTTTGGATTTATTGTAGATTACAGAGGTTTGTTGGAGAACCTTGATGAAGCACTGGATATGTATTCCGGAGCGGGCTTCGAAAACTTTGATCCTGAAGACTTAAAAGGTTCTTTATATGATGTTATCAGCATAATCGGCTCTTTGAGGCAATATTATACAGACCTCATCAATATTTTCATTCCTGTGAAAAACAAGCGGGATGTTGATGAATATGAGGTTCTACTGGCAAATGATGAAATCAGAGATAATTTCTACAATATACTCAGCCACTTTGGCAGATTTTTGTCAATTGCACTGGAATCAGAACAGGTATATAATGCATTAAGCAAAGACGAGCTGAATTCCTATAAAAAAGATTTGAAGTTTTATCAAGAGCTTAGAAAAACGGTTAAAATAAGATATTCTGACAGCATCGACCACAAAGAATACGAAGCGCATATGCAAAAGTTGATGGATAATTATATTTCTGCAGAAGAAATAATTAGAATAACAAATCCTGTGGATATTCTCGATAAAACAAAATTTGAGACAGAACTTGAACGTCTTGGTTCAAAAAGAGCAAAAGCAGATGCAATCAGAACAAGAATGACAAAAAGCATCAGTGAAAAATGTGGTGAAAACCCTGCTTTTTACAAAAAATTCTCCCAAAGAATAGAGGAAGTCCTTCAAGCATACAGGGAAGCAAGAATATCTGAAGGAGAATACTTGAACCAAATGAAGGAAATTGTAGAGGATTACAGGATTGGAGATTCTGGAATCGTATATCCTTCAAATATTAAGAATGATCCGCACGCTCAGGCATTCTATGGAGTCATAAAGGAGCAAGTCAATGAAATAAACGAAGATAGAGACCTTTATGAACCTATAGCAGATCTTTCCTTAGAAGTAAAATCAATTATTGACAAACATGTGAAAGTTGATTTCCACGAAAATACCGACATCCATAACAGAATTGCCCAGGAAATTGACGACCTTTTATTTGACTTTAAAAAGGAAAATAATTTAGTACTTCCAATTGAGCAGATAGACAAGATAATTGAGAAAATAAAATCAATCTCGGTTAGAAGATATTAGGTAATAACGATGGTAAAACACGAGATTATTTACGGGCAGTATAAGATAGAATATACGCTTACAAGAAAAAATGTATCCAACCTCAATCTTAATGTAAAGCCCAACTTATTAGTCGAGGTTTCTGCGAATCATGATGTTCCAATTGAAACAGTAAACAAGTTTGTAAGAAAAAAAGCATCGTGGATTTTAAAGAATAAAGAATACTTCAAAAAAACCCTGCCTGAGATAAAAATAGAACCTGAATATGTAAGCGGTGAGACTTTTAAATATTTGGGGAGGCAGTATCGGCTGAAAGTTATTGAATCAACCGAAGAGTGTGTTAAATGCCAAAGAGGTTTTTTCAATCTTTTTATCAAAGATAAAAACAACACAGCTAGAAAATCTAAACTTATAAAGCAATGGTATAAAGAAAAATCTATACGCGTATTTGATGATTCTTTGGAACGAACATATAGGATAGTTAAAAAATACGATATCGGAAGACCCAAAATTTCAATGCGATTAATGAAAGCAAGGTGGGGTTCTTGCATCGAAAACAAAAAAACAATTTTACTGAATACAGAACTTATTGATGCCCCAAAATTCTGTATTGATTATGTAATATTACACGAATTAATCCACTTCAAGCATAGAAATCATGATGAAAAATTCTATAATATGTTGGACGCTCTTATGCCGGATTGGAAAAGACGTAAAGAAATATTGGATTTAGAAGTTGTAAAAAACTTATGAGAATAAAGACTAAACTCACTCACAAAAAAAGAGCCATCTTGTAGATTAATGATGAAATAAAAGCTATATGTTCATAAGTACGGGCCCTCCCCACCTTGCTCCACAAACTCCACCGCAAAATGTGCATGAATGCCCCCTTTACCCCACCCAATTTTATCACCCGTAATTTTATATTAACCCCCTCCAAAAAAAACAGTAAAGTATATCAACCAATACCACCCCCAATACTACCATGAACCTATTGCCCACAATGAAGACCATGCTGGTCATGGCACTTGTCCTCACATCGGTCCTGGCAGGGGGTTGCCTCCGGGAGTATGACACCACCAACCTGCTGATCAACAAAGTGGACATATCCGCAGACATAGTCGATGATGATATTGTACAGCTGGACATCATCTCGTATGTAAGCAACAGCGGTAAGACCTCGGGCGAAGTAGACATCCAGGCAAAAGCCTACAACCTTGATACCA
>JAKRWB010000591.1 GCA_022353185.1 ANME-2 cluster archaeon
GGCCGGAAGTTGCATTTACTTTCTCGCCGCCAATAGTGAGTTCGGTCTCCCCATCCAGTACCTGTACCACTGCATCAAAAGGAGCTGAATGTTCGCTGAGCCCCTGGCCTGTGTCAAAAGCGAATAGAGTGATAGTCCCGGCCTTGTTCTCGATAAGTGTACGGCTGACTACTGAATCTGTCGAGTATTCTATGGAGTTGGCCAAGTCAATGGGTTTTGATGCAGGTATGCGGGTTCTTGGTTCAAGATTTATGTCCTTCATGGGAGTCACTCCTTAACGTGTGATTGGAATATATTCATTTAAGGTTGCTGTTCTACGTTTGCCAACCCCAGGGACAGTCTATGTCTTACAAAACCACCACATTTTATACGATATATCAGAAACTTTATAGTTGAACCATGACAAAAAGCGGTCTTAATTACAATGTTAAAACAACTACAAACCAGTCGTTCATATAAGTACAAATTTATATAGTTTCAGTCTCATATATACGACTATGACTAAAAAAGAAATGTTCAAATATATCATAAAAGAGTTCCATGAAGCACGATTACCTGAACCATATGGACGAAATCTCACAATACCCGAAACACAAAAAGTAATCAGCCTTATAGGTCCAAGAAGAGTTGGAAAAACATATTATTTTTATCAGTTAATAAATAACCTGATTGAAAACAGCATAAACCCGGGCCAGATATTATACATCAACTTTGAAGATGACAGGATACTGCCATTAAATGTTACAGATTTAAATGCAATATTAGAAGCTTATTACGAGCTTTATCCGGAAAATACCGAAGAAATGCTGTATATTTTCTTTGATGAGATACAGAATATAGACAACTGGGAACTGTTCATAAGACGGGTGCATGACAAGAAAAATGCAAGGATATATATTACTGGTTCAAGCTCCAAATTGCTCAGTAAAGAAATTGCCACAAGTCTGAGGGGCAGAACTCTTTCATATTACCTGTTCCCGTTGAGTTTTAAAGAGTTCCTACAATTCAAGCAAGTCACACTCAACAAGGATTTTGAATATACAAATGCAAGATTCAAGGTTAAGCAACTATTCAATGAATATCTTTATGGTGGTGGTTTTCCTGAAGTGGTGCTTGAGGCTGAAGAACTTAAGCAGGACATTCTTCAAAACTATTTTGAAATGTTCATCTATAGGGACCTTGTTGAAAGATTTTCCATAAGGAATACATCACTGTTGAAGAGCCTTGTTAAATTCTTAATAACAAATATAGGCACAACTTTTAGTGTAAATTCTTATTATAAAAACATCAAACAGGATATGCCAGTTGGGAAAGATACATTGATGGAATACCTGTCATATCTTGAAGATATCAACCTGATATATTTGGTTCCCATATTCAGCTATTCACTAAAAAAACAGCAGGTAAATCCCCGCAAAGTTTACTGCATCGACAATGGGCTGCGAAATGCCGTATCGTTCATGTTTTCAAAGGATGAAGGCAGATTGGCTGAGAACCTGGTGTTCCTTGAGCTGAAAAGAAGACGCACAGAGCCATATTACTGGAAAAATAAGGGTGAAGTTGATTTTATCATAAAGGACAGGGACAGTTCATTGACCGCTATAAATGTTTCATATACTGATGAGATTGATGAAAGGGAGACTAAAGCACTGCTGGAATTTGCGGACGAATTTTCGCCAAAGGTCAAGGAATTGATTTTATTGACAAAAGACCTGGAGAATACAGAGGGCAGGATTAAATCCATACCTTTGTGGAAATGGCTTATTCGCTGAAGTGTTTAATTCATGAATATTCTGTTTTAGCACACCATAGATTAAGAAATGCCATTTCTTTCAAGAGCCTGGTTTTCCATGCATTGTATGTTCTATCTACTGGAATAAAAATGATTGTGTATATTCCAGCAACTGGAATGAATGATAGATTTAATATTCCTTTAGCTGAAATATCTGCCTGATAATCAGTTTCTCTTGACCTACCGGTCCACATCAGCCCGCCCAATCTTCTCAGCCAGTTTCGCCAGCACTTCCTTGCGCAACCCGCCTACGAACTTAATACTCCCCACAACCAGGTGCCCGCCGCCGTTGATACTGGCCTCGGGTATCTCCTCATGCAACTCCCGCACCATTTGCGGGATATTCATAAGCACACCCCTGCTGCGAAGCACAACAAAATCCGGGCCATATCCCAGTGTGACAATTGCCTTATCCGGATACTTATGGCACAACTTATCATGTACCTCACCGCTGGTCTTACCCGGTGGCGGGAACGTAAACTTATGTGCAAAATTCTCCACATCCAGTACATGCAGCAATACCCCGCTAGGCAACTCCCGTGATTTCACAGACGGCA
>JAKRWB010000592.1 GCA_022353185.1 ANME-2 cluster archaeon
AATGTGAAATCATATCATTATCTCATTATATGTATATGACATAAAGCAATCGAAAGACCATCAGCCGCATCATCAGGTCGGGGAATTTCGTCAAGACCCAGAAGCTTTGTTATCATCTCCTGCATCTGTCGTTTGTCAGCGTTTCCGGTGCCTGTTATAGCCTGCTTGATCTGGGCTGGTGTATATTCAAATATAGGTATTTGTTTTTGTTGTGCAACAAGCAATATCACACCTCTTGCTTCACTTACCCGCATTGCAGACGTGACATTTTTATTGAAAAAGAGTTTTTCAACAGCAACAATTTGAGGATCATACTTTTCAAACAGTGCATTAATCTCATTATATATTTCTAATAGACGCTCAGATGTTTGTTTTTCAGCAGATGTTCGAATACATCCATAGCTTACAGGGATAATCTTTTCGTCTGATTTTTGTATTACTCCAAAACCCACGGTTGCAAGTCCTGGATCGATCCCGATAATGATCATGGTATTTTTACGGTGATTATTAGCTTTCGTATTTTTCTATATAATCCCAAATTTCTTCATCGGTTTTTGGCATATTACCTTCATAAAATGTCTTTATCCAATGCAAATACCCTATTCCACTTGGGCTACTGTGTTGCTTTACTAGTTTGATTAAATGTTTAACACATGAATTAATTTCCCCATAAGTATAACTCCTTTCCCCCTCTAATTTGTTTTGCACCAGTAAAGCTTTCACAGATTTTGAAATTTCATCAGCTAGCGAGCCTTCCTTTTGCCCATCAAAATCTTTTGTAAGTTTATTGTACGCAGATAACACCGTTTTATCTTTAAGAAATGGTTTTTTTTGCCAGATATTTAAAACCGTGTTTTCTATACTGAAAAATATTTCATAATAATCAGCTATATCCTCAAATAAAACTTTTTCGTTACCGCTTTCAACCAGTTCTGCTAATGGTCGATTTACATCAGCCTCTGTGATCTCCATATATTTTTATCATTCTCATATTCTATAAATAGATTCGCACTTACGCCGCCACTAACCAGTTCAACACCGCTTCTATAAATTTCACACCACATGTTTGTGATTGCTTGAGTTTCGCTTCAAGCTTGTCATAGAGTGCTATGAAGTAGTCGACTTTAGCGATGATACGTTTTTTCATGCGACACGAAAAAGACAATATTTATGTACTAAAAAAAGAGGATATAACCTTATTTTACTGACTCATGATAGCTCTACACGGAACCTGGAAACCATCAGAAACAATAGACGAACAGGGAGATTTCTTCATATGGGGTGAATCGT